>JAURIP010000135.1 GCA_030832695.1 Sediminibacterium sp.
GAACAATTTTATAAAGATTCGATTGATTAAATAATTTTTGAAAAATAAAATTGCATGTTAAAATGCAAGGAAAATAAAATATATAAATAACAATTTATGAAATATCTATTTTACAGTTTAGCATTGACTATGGTGATGATTACAGCTAATGCACAAAGACCACAAGAAAGAAGAACCCGCCCCAACGAGCATTCAGAACATAATGACGACAAAAAAGGACCGGGCAGACCTAGTAAAGCAAATATTGAAATGTTCAAAACCAAGTTTATAACAGATCAGTTAGCACTTACACCGCAAGAGGCGGAAGCTTTTTGGCCAGTATATAATGAATATAAAAATGGCATGCGCGCTATTTACAAAGAAAAAAAGGAAAACGAAATTGAGTTACAAGAAGCTATATTAACAGTAAGAAAAAAATTGGCATCAGCGCTTAAGCCAATTTTAAAATCAGATATACGAATTAACGATGCTTTAAAAGTGGAAAAAGAATTTCTAAAAAAAGCGAAAAATGAAATGTCGCGTCGTCGTGAAGGTCCACCACCACCACCAAGAAGAGATTAAAAAATAGCAAAGTTTTGATGTCACAATACGATTAAGCCCTATCCTGATTTTTCAGGATGGGCTTTTTTAATTTTCGCAGGTTTCACCATCGCAACAAGGTGAAATATTGGTTCCACAAATACTACATTGGTAGTGGCCATGAACCATCACCGGATCGGTTTCCTGGGAACAAATAGGACAAATTTGAATAGCCATAATTTTTATTTAAATTTATAACATAAACGGATAAAAAATCAATAAATCATTTGCGCTCTTTTTGTATATTACAGCAACAAAAGCAGGAATTGTATTTGCCAAATCGCATTATTATTAAAAGCTACATTATGAAAATAAAATATTTATTCTTTTCACTTATTTTTTCAATATTATATATGTCAAAATCCGCCGCCCAATATCTTCCTTTGTATAAAAACATACCTAATTATATTGATGCCATTAATGAGGAAGTCATTACCAATGATGGCATTTTACGCATAGGGAAAGTGTCCATACCTGGTTATCAATATTTTAGAGCCGCCAATGATAATATTAAAAGGCCCTGTGTGATCATTTGTCCAGGGGGTGGCTATGGTATATTAGCAGCATCCCACGAGGGAACGGATGTGGCAACTTTTTTTAATACGATTGGTGTTAATGCAATAGTATTAAAATATCGAATCCCAAGTAAGTCACATCAAGTCAATAAATCAATTGCGCCCTTACAGGATGCGCAGCAAGCAATCTATTTGGCTAGGACAAACGCAAATGAATGGGGCATTGACGCAGATAAGATAGGCATCATGGGATTTTCCGCAGGTGGGCATCTTGCTTCAACAGCTGCCACCCATTTTGAAGATGTTAAAGTGACCAATCCAATAAATACTTCCTACCGCCCCGATTTTCAAATTTTAATTTACCCTGTAATTTCCTTTACTAGTTATGGTCATAAAGGATCCAGGGATAATTTAATTGGACCCGTTATTAGTGAAGATCAGGTGCATTATTTTAGCAATGAAGAACATATCAACAAAAATGCGCCCCCTGCCTTTTTAGTGCATGCAAAGGATGATGGCGCTGTTCTAGTAGCAAATTCAATCAATTATTACAAACAGCTTCTAGAAAATCAAGTTGCTGCGGAATTATATCTTTTTGAAAAAGGAGGGCATGGATTTGGAATGAAAAATAATACCAGCGAAGTTTTCTGGCCTGAATTGATGCAACAGTGGATGCAAAAAAATAAAATTATTGATATCAAACCTTAAAAAAATATAAAATGCGATATATAATACTATGCATCGGCCTGTTTTTATGTGCAACACTGAATGCCCAAAAATCAATTTTAATAAAATGTGGAAAATTACTAGATAGTAAAACAGGTATTATCTCAGAAAAACAAAATATACTCATTAAAGGTAATCAAGTAGTTTCTGTCAGTAGTAGTGTAAGTCAAGCCGACTCTATTATTGACTTGAGTAATTATTTTGTCATGCCCGGTTTAATTGATTGTCATACGCATGTTTTACTACAAGGAGATATTACTTCTGAAGATTATGATGTTCAAATTTTAAAAGAATCTATTCCCTACAGAACTATTAGAGCGACTAAAAGCGCTGAACAGTCTATTTTAAACGGCTTTACCACTATCCGTGACCTAGGTACAGAAGGTGCTGGCTTTTCCGATGTAGATATTAAAAAAGCAATAAATAAAGGAGTAATAAGTGGGCCAAGAATGTTTGTTTCTACCTTAGCCATTAATACCACTGGTCATTATCCAATCAAGACATCTGATTATGCATGGGAATTGCATTTACCTAAAGGATTACAAGAAATCACTGGTGCCGATGAAGCTAGAAGAGCAGTCAGGCAACAAATTGAACAAGGTGCCGATTGGATAAAAATTTATGCCGATAGAGGGTACTACAAATTACCGGATGGTTCCTTTAGATCCTTACCCAATTTCACACATGACGAAATAAGCGCTATTGGAGATGAAACGCTAAGAAGTAGAAAAAGATTAGCTGCACATGCTATGACAAGAGATGGAATTTTAGCCTCTATTAATGCAGGCGCTACTACTATCGAACATGGAAGTGGAATGGATGAAGACTGTATGAAATTAATGGTGGAAAAGGGTGTTTACTGGTGCCCTACTTTATTTGTGAATGAGTATGTAGCAGAAGGTCGTGCAAAAATGGGTAGCCCCATCAATTTATATTTCAAGCAATCCATACAATCCACGTTTAAAAAAGCGATGCGGATGGGTGTCAAACTAGCTTATGGTACTGATATTGGAGGGTATGATTGGAGCTTACCTCAAGCCAAGGACTTTACTTATTTTGTAGAATGGGGATTAACACCCGTTCAAGCCATTCAAACTGCAACCATTACTGCTGCTGAATTATTGGGAATGCAAGGAAAGATTGGTGAAATAAAAGAAGGGGCATTTGCAGATATCATTGCCCTAAAAAAAGATCCTACTAAAGATATTAGTGCTTTACAAAATATAGACTGGGTAATGAAAGACGGAAAAATTTATAAGTATTAAAAAAATACGCATCAAAAATTGATGCGTATTTTTTTTGCTAACAGCATATTCAATTTATTTTTTTACTTCACTTCCTTTCCATCCAAAAAATGCGACTACTAAAAAGGCGACCATGGGAACGATGTAACCCATTTGTATATTACCTGTTTGATCAGAGATGAGTCCAAATATTCTAGGTAATACTGCACCGCCTACAATCGCCATGATAATCAAGCTGCTACCCATTTCGGTATCAGAACCTAAGTCCTTAATGCCTAATGAAAAAATGGTCGGGAACATTACTGACATAAAAAAGGACATCCCAATTAACGCATAAATTGTGATAATGCCATGTGAAAATATGGCAACAATACAAAGCAGCGTAGCTAATAAACCATATACGGTCAATAATTTATTGGGTGTGAAATAATTCATTAGAAAAGTTCCTGTAAAACGGCCTATTAAAAAAGCCAATGCAGCAAAACTTAAATAATCGGCGGCTTGGATTTGATCAATGGCTGCTGATTCTGTGGCAAATAAAATAAATAAACTAAATACACAAACCTGTGCACCCACATAAAAAAATTGGGTAATCACTGCCCATTTTAAATGGGTATGACGGAAGGTGCCTAAAACAGTTGCTTTTTCTCCACCTGATTTTTTGGTTCTGATATCTGGCAATTTTACCAAATAAAATAAAACAGCAATAACAATTAAAACAATACCCAAAATGGTATAAGGTGTTTTAACTGTATATGCTTCCGACGCCAATGCGGCTTGCCTCACTGATTCACTCATGGCACTTAATTCAGCATCTGAATTTCCCTTTGTTAAAATCACCCTTGCACCAATAGCCGGGGCTAAAAATGCAGCTAGGCCGTTAAATGATTGTGCTAGGTTTAAACGCTGGGTGGAAGAACTTGGATCCCCTAATGCAGATGCATAAGGATTTGCAGCCGTTTCCAGTATGGTTAACCCTGAGGCAATAACAAAGGAAGCAAACAAAAAATATAGATAAGACTGATTGTTAGCCGCTGGTACAAATAAGAATGCCCCCACTGCAAACAAAAGTAGTCCTATGATAATCCCGGTCTTATACCCTAGTCTTTTCATCACCATACCCGCTGGTAAAGCCATAAAAAAATAGGCGATGTATACTGCAGAATCCACTAATGTAGATTGGGTCGTAGTTAAAGTAAACGACTTTTTCAAATGGGGGATTAAAATAGGAACTAGATTATTAGCAAAACCCCATAAAAAAAATAAACAGGTGATTAATATAAATGGAATTAAATGTTTTGTTGTTTTTTCTGATGTCATAAGTTGATCAATTATAACTAAATATAATTCAAGCATCACTAATAAACAAAATTATATATAATCAAATACTAAAATAATTTGTACCTTAACAATTCATTTTAAAAGATTTATAATTATTAAATGCTATTTATGAAAAAAAGGTACTTATTAGGCTTGGTTTTATTGGTCGTATTTCAATTATCAGCAAATGCGCAATCAACACTGAGGGAATTCTATTTAATTAAAATATATCACTGCACTACGCAAAGTCAATTAAATCATATTGACGATTATTTAGAAAAAACGTATTTACCATTTTTACACAATAATGGAATAAGTAAAGTAGGCGTGTTTGCGCCCATCATGAATGACACCAGTGCTGACAAGCGAATATTTGTTTGGGTACCATTAAAAAACTTAAACCAACTGGATGACTTAGATCAAGTTTATGAAAAAATAAATCCATTTGGTGACGATGCTTTGATTCATTTGGATAACAAAGACAGTAGTTTGCCCTATACACGTATAGAAAGTATTTTAACAAAGGCGTTTAAACTACAACCACAATTTGAAAAAGCATCTGATTTAGTAAAATCAAGTAATCGCGTTTTTGAGTATCGTAGTTATGAAAGTCCTACTGAGGAAATGCACTTAAGAAAAGTTAATATGTTTAATGAAGGTCAGGAA
>JAURIP010000206.1 GCA_030832695.1 Sediminibacterium sp.
CAACATAGCCACTAGCAAATACATCACCATTATCAAAAACTTCATTGCCGTTATTATTATTAACAGCCCACCTGCTTCTGTAAATGGCTCTTACATTCAAGTAATAACCCTTGGGGGAATTATAATTTATCTTTACTTGTAGTTTATGCGTACTTGTATTAGGTAAGCCTACATACTCGTTTAACTTCATTAATCTGCTATAACCTTGGCTATTTTTTGTGTAGACTGTGCCAGATCTAATTGCTGCAATCTGGTCTTTGTCTCCTGTACGCAAATACTGATAGCCACCATTCATCGACCAATTTGCATTGAACTTATGCTGTCCCTCTACCTCGAACCCTGTAGTAAAAGCACGACCTATATTTAAATAACTAAATATTTGCGCTCCCGAGATATAAGTACCTACTTGTTGTGATTCAATTAAATTTTTGATATCATTTCTAAATAACTGAAGGGACAATGCCGAACTTGGGTTGATCTTCCAGTCCCATGTAAAGTGCATGCCATTTGAATATTCAGGTTTAAGAGCTTTCAATAAATTATAATTGGGAAATAAATTTCCTATTTGTCCAAGTGCATCTAATCTAGCAATTACTTGTTGAGCTTGTGCAGAACCAAATACACTATAACTGCCAGCAGCTGCATTCGTAAAGTCTAAAAATAATTGTCTAAAATCTGGCGCCTTAAATCCCTGACCAATACTTAATCTAAATTGGTGCTGTGGATTCAATTTATATAACATAGACAGCTTGGGACTATAAGCAGAAGCGAACTGCGTATTTTTATCAAACCTTAAGCCTCCAATCAAGGTCAATTTTTCTGAAGGTTTCCATTCCCATTGTGTAAAGGCATACTGAATATCGTTTTGCTTTCTTAGTTTTTCACTATCATAGCGACTACTTTTTACACCTTCCCAAACAGCACCCGCGCCAAAAACCGCCTGCAAATTTTTACTAAGATCCCAGTCGGTCTGGTTTTCAATTCTTTTAAAATTGTGATTTAAAACATCTCTGTAGGGCAGGCCATTAATTGTTAATAAATTTTGAACAGCATCATAAGTGGTTGTATAAGTTCTGATACTCGTTTTTAATTTTTTTGAAAAACGATGGTTCAAACTAGCTGATACATTTACGTCTTTGATATTTTCCTTGCCAATCGAATAAATGGTAACGCCATTGTTGGCTACTGCAATCTCATTTTGAATTTGCTCATTCGTATAACGCGTGTTCAAGACAAAATTTGTTTGACTTGATAAATCCCATTTAATTTGCTGCGTTGTTGAATATCGATCAATCGGTGTTGTAACTCGACTACTACTATTGGGGCGTATACTATATCCGTCTGTATTATAACTATTGATAAATCCTTGGTATTGAAAATTTTTGGTTTGTACTTTCGTTTCGATATTAGCATCTAATGTATTGTACGTACCATACCTAAGTCCTATTGTTAATGGCGCACCCATAGTTGCATCAGTAATAATATTAATCACACCTGCCATGGCTTCACTTCCATAAAGACTAGAGGAAGGCCCTTTTACAATTTCGATTTTTTTAATATTTCCTAATGCAATTCTATTCAAATCCAATACCCCAGCAGTTCGTCCAACCAAGGGTTCTCCATTGATTAATATAATAGTATAGTCTGGATTTAGTCCTTGTAATTGTATACCTGCACCAAAGCCACTGGTCAAGTTCAAACCCGTTTGTTCTTTTAAAATATCCGTCAATCGCAATGAACCATTTTGCTGAATCGTTTTTGCATTGATGATAGTTACCGGTACTGTAATATTGCTTAGTTTTCGCTCTGTTCTGGTTGCAGTTACAACCACACTGTCGCCACTAGCATCTAATGTGTCTTTTACAAAACGGGATTGTGCAAATAGGTTACCACCTTGTAAAAGCACTAAAAAAAGGATGATGTAGCGTGTTGTTTTCATTCAGGACGCAAAGGTCCAACTTCCCTTCCAGTCCAATCAAGGCTATCGGTAATAATTGTATCAATTAGAGCGTATTTTGACACTTATATGACATTAGAAATATAGGCAACACGCTGCAACTAATTTTGATGATTTTTACACTAGGTTCACTGGATAAACTTTAAACAAAAAAGGATGAATTTTTTTACAACTTCATCCTTTTAATTTTAGGTCTATTACTTAATTTTTTTCAATAAGTTTTTGCGCAGCCTTCAGTTCGGTAGGAACAACAAAGTATTCATAGAATCTTTTATCGTCTTCTTTTCGAACGCTAGCAATTAAATTATTTTCACCCTGAGTAATAAATATGTATTTATCATTGATGGCATTAATGACATCGCTTCTTACTTTTTTCTGTAAACCTACATTCTTGTCTTTAATACCTAATACACGGTTGATTTCAGCAATTTCTACATTTTGTTTAGCGCTATTTGCTTTGATTAATAATTGAATTAGGCTTATTTCGGTTTCAGTAAAAGCCTGATTCATTGTTTTAGTTTTTAACACTTTTAATTGCGCATTTTCAATTCTCTTTTTTACACTTTGTTTAAATAATCTTACAAATAAAACAAGTATGATAATCACCAAGCATATTGCTAAAATAAAAATTAAGGTCATATAGTCATTACCCCAAATTGTGAATTTCATTAATTCAAAATCATTCATGTTCAAATCCCATGTTTTAAAGGTTTGAAGTCCTGATTGGTACCTATAAAACTTTCCATTATAAAAAAACGATGACATTTCTAATGCGCCTCTAATAAAAAATTGATTTAAATCTGCTCTTTTTGATCTGTACACTTTGTTATTTAGATAATCAAATAAATAAGCTTTTTCGTTGATTATAAAAATCCTTCCATTTTCATAAGGGTAACTTCCATAGTTGTTTTTTTCATTGATTAGCTTAATTAGTTCGGGGGTTGCTTTGCCTATCTTAATCCAATCAGTTGTCTTAAGGTCTAAATAATAACTTGTATACTCAAACACCCCATTGGTAAATTTTGGATCCTTTAACGACTTGTTTTCTATTTTTTGGAAGGGTACATACAATCTTCCTTCTTTGGGCGAGAACCAATCATAATCGGCGGAATAAACTTCAAAATTGGTCGGTTGGATATCCCATTCTAAATCTACTTTATTGTATTTTCTTACATGAGGAAATTTGCTCCAAAAACCATACCCCCCATAATTGTATATTTCGTCCTTATAAATGAAATTGGTACAACCAATATTGTAGTTAATATTGATGGTGTTGTCTATTTTTCTGAATTCTACGCTATCGCCTTGGGGCTCGGACATTTGGAAAATAAACCCAGTTTGAAAAATCAGAATATAAATTTTACCGTTATGTTTGATTAACTCCTGCCCATTAGATGCAAAAGAAGTGCCATTCAGGGGTATAATATCTGCGCTTTTACTTAATACAATATTGCCATTATAATCCTTAAACTCCACCATTTTTTGTAAAAGTGGGTTATAAAACACAGTATAAGACCTTTCACATGGTACAAATTGAGCTGAAATTGTACTAAATGCTAGTAAAAAGACTAAAAATGAAAGAAATTTTAAATTTTTATAAAACATTGTAAATCAAGTATTTAATAGGAAATTAACTTATTGTATATAACTTTATTCTATATAAAAATAAGAAATAACCTATTACCTCACCCAATTATTTACCTAATCCTTTTTATTTATTTCTAATTATCTGACTTTCGTCTCAGCTTTTGGGGGAAAGCTATGGATTTTACAGGGGAGCCGGGAAACCAGCTCCCCTTTTTCATTTTTGCCAACCATTGCACCAATATTCGATATTTAGACCTCTACTACCTACC
>JAURIP010000282.1 GCA_030832695.1 Sediminibacterium sp.
CCAAGATGTTTTTTATTATGGAAGTAATAAATTTCACCGCTCTATGAGTAAAGGAGATAGTTTAGTAACATTAAGTACTGAATTAAGTTCAAACCCAGCGCAAGGCGATGTTCCTTATGGTACTTTAACAACTATGAGTGAAAGTCCATTCCGTTTTGGTTTAATTTATGTAGGAACAGATGACGGTATGATTCACATTTCAAAAGATGGCGGTTATACATTTACTTTATTGAGTGCAAAATTACCTAAAGGTTTATATGTGAGCAGGGTATTGGCAAGTGCGTATAGTGAATCACGCGTTTATGCGACATTGAACGGATATCGTAACGATCATTTTAATGCTTATGTGTATGTAAGTAATGATTATGGTACAACTTGGACGCAAATCATGAAGGATTTGCCTTTGGAAGCAGTCAATGTAATTACCGAAGATAATATTTCAAGCCAAGTTTTATATGTTGGTACGGATGGTGGTTTGTATGTAAGTACAGATGGTGGTAATAGTTCCATGGGATGGAGTAAAGGCTTACCTAACGCGGTACCTATTCACGATATCGTGATTCATCCTAGAGATAATGAAATTATTTTAGGTACCCATGGCAGTAGTTTGTACACAAGTAAGTTGGATGATTTACATAAAAAAGTACAAGCAAAAAAGTAATTAGCTGATTCAAATACTGTAAGCATTTAAGTGCTATTTATAAAGAACCCCAAGCTTGCTTGGGGTTCTTGTTTTTGGATGTACTGAACTAAAATAGGGATAAACTATTTCTTTAATTATTTCTTATTACTTGCGGTTGATACTTTTAATTTAAACGAAGTAAACTAAAGTAGGCGTAAAATTTAAATGAAGTAAACTTATAAGTACAAAAGGAGTTATTTGAACTGATCAAAATAAGGCACTTCGTCATTGGAAACCGCCTCTTTTTCTTGCCAATAAGCAAGGGTTACTATAGTTCCGTTGTCGGTTTTTAATTGACGACCAAAAATAGCATTGGTGGCATTAAAGGTTAAATCGGTTACACCCACTGTAAAAGTAGTTGGTGCTGGGGGCGCTTCAGGAACTGGAGGCGCGGGTGCTGGTGTCGTCGCATCGCCTTCAACTGCAGGAGCTGCAACTGGCGCGGCCGCTGCTGCTTTAGGGGCAGGGCTTCCCACTACTACTACTTGGTATTTATTTAATTCCAACAATTGCTTCAAAAATGCAACGCGTTCTGGACTTGCATTCTTTTCAACAATCGCACATTTAATACTATCTAAATCTTCAAATTCGTGGTTCTTATTAATTGCCATAATCAACTATTTTTTTACAAGCCAATACTTAGTGAATAAATATAATCATATACCATACTAGCTAATCCAGTAATAATAATTCCTGCTACACAGATATACATTGCCAACTTTGTTATTCCTGGAACGCTTAATTTTTGAATCGGTTGCTCATTTTCCTCCATGAATATTGCCTTCACCACTTTTAAGTAATAGAAAAAGGAAATGACCATATTTAACGCAGCAAAAGTAATGAGTCCGTAATTTTCTTTAGCAGCACCAGCCATCATTAAAAATAATTTACCAAAAAATCCTGCAGTAGGAGGCACCCCTGCTAATGAAAATAAAGCAATCGTTAAAACCCATGATAAAAAAGGGTTGGTTTTATAAAATCCTTTAAAGTCTGAAATATTTTCCTTCCCTGTTAATGCACTCACCACGGTTACTACCCCAAAGGCAGCTAAATTAGAGAATACATAAATTAAAACAAAGTACACCAATGAAGCAGATCCTGCTTGCGAACTTCCTGAAATACCAATTAAAATAAAGCCCACCTGTGCAATAGATGAAAATGCAAGGAAGCGTTTGAAATTATCCTGTCTGATTGCAAATAAATTACCAATTAAAATAGTTGCCACCGATAACACTACCAAAACCCCATACCAAACGGTAGCGATTGGTGTGAATACTTTATATAAAATAGAGGTAAAGGTAAATAATACAGCTGCCTTAGATACCACCGATAAAAACGCAGTCACTGCTACTGGTGAACCCTCGTATACGTCTGCGGTCCATAAGTGAAAAGGGACTGCAGATATTTTAAATGCAAAACCAGAGACCAATAAAATGAATGCAAACAATTGCATTGGGTCATTACCGATATGCGCTGTTAATACGTCAAAGCTTAGTGTGCCACTAGTGCCGTATAAAAATGAAATACCCATTAATAAAATACCAGAGGAGAATGCAGAGGATAGGATTAATTTCATCGCAGCTTCGGATGACTTACGCTTTGCCAAATCGAAGTTGGCTGCAGCAGCCAATGGAATAGTGCTCATTTCGAGCCCTAAATAAAACATTAATAAGTTGCCACTTGAAATCATAAAAAACATGCCCAGTAAGGAAGTGAATATGAGTAAATAAAATTCAGCAACTTGCTTATGATGTTTCAACCATGCGTAGGATTGCATGGAGATTAAAAGTATCGCTAAGTTTAATATGTTTTTTTCTAATACAATAAAGGCGTTGGTTGTAAACATACCATTAAATGCACCGCCTTCGCTCATGCCAAATAACCCCGCTGCCAGGTTGACAAATAATAAAATATTAATGAGGTTCAAAACCGTTTCATTACTTCTTTCTTTGCCTATTTTAATAAATAGCAATAAAAATATAAGTAAGCTAAGTATAAGTTCCTGTCTGAGTAATATAAAAATGTTAGATAGCATTAGTCTAATTATTTAAGGGTAATGGCTTTGTCAATATTGATCATTAAAAAATCAGTGGCGGGCATAATCAATTGGTTAATTAAGAACGGTGCCAACCCAATAATTAATATGCCTACGATTAACAAACCAGCTGCAAATTTTTCGTTCCAGGTAGCATCACCTAAAAGAG
>JAURIP010000035.1 GCA_030832695.1 Sediminibacterium sp.
ATGGCTAGGAGAACAACAATAAATTGTGGCTTTTTCAATGTAAAACAATTTCAGGCAAAGGTAGCTTACTTCCGTTTGCTTTTCACATCGTTTACAAATTCTTTTGCAGGCTTAAAGGCGGGAATAAAATGTTCAGGTATTGAAACCGCAATATTCTTTTTAATATTACGACCAATTTTCGCTGCTCTTTTTTTAGTAATAAAGCTACCAAATCCACGTATGTAGATGTTTTCACCATTGGACAAGCTTTCTTTTACTTCCTTAAACATCGTTTCTAATGTAACAAGTACATCCACTTTTGGAATGCCAGTTTTTTCAGAAATTTGGTTAATGAGATCAGATTTTCTCATGAAGTTGATTTTAGGTTCAGTATTAAAAATAAATCAATTTTTTCCTAATTACAACTATATCCTAATATATTTTATACATTTTTAGGCAAATTTAGAGCCTTGTATGCATATATATTATTTATATATATTAAAATAATAATACATAATACAACAAGTGATTTAAAAAACTAACTTCTATTAGGTATATTTTTATCATTTTTGCTTTTAATGACGCAAGCCTTTACCCAATTATTGTTAAAATGGAATACATCTTCCAATCATCGACCCATGCCTTGGAAAGGGGAAAAGGATCCCTATAAAATTTGGTTGAGTGAAATAATTCTGCAACAAACTAGGGTGGAGCAAGGTTGGTCTTATTATGAAAAGTTTGTAACGACTTATCCAACAGTCCATGATTTAGCAAATGCCAAGGAAGAAAAAGTTTTTAAATTATGGGAGGGCTTGGGCTATTACAATCGTTGTAAAAATTTAATTTTTTCAGCGCGCTATATCAGTAAAAAACTAAATGGCGTTTTCCCCAATGATTACGAATCACTTTTAAGTTTAAAAGGAGTAGGTCCATATACTGCAGCAGCCATTGCTTCCTTTGCATATAATTTACCTTACGCAGTGGTGGATGGTAATGTATTTCGGGTGTTAGCGCGATTTTATGGAATACACACTCCAACGGATACGCCACAGGGCATTGCTTTGTTTAACAAAATTGCGGATGAAAATTTGTCCAAAAAACAAGCGGGTATTTATAATCAAGCTTTGATGGATTTTGGAGCAACCGTTTGCAAGCCAAGCACGCCAAATTGTGCTGATTGCATCATGCAAAAAAAATGTGCTGCATTTTTAAACAATCAAGTAAATCAATTACCCATCAAGGTAAAAAGCATTACCCGAAAAAAAAGGTATTTTGATTTTTTCTGTTTTTATAACAAAGGCAAATGGATGGTTCAAAAACGATTGGAAGGTGATATTTGGGGCGGGTTATATCAATTTTATTTAAACGAAAATAAAAGCTTAGTGACTGTTACGGTGGGCTATTTAAATGAAGTGCTAGCGCATCAGCTGGATATTAGTGCTAAGGAGCTAAGGGTCCATTTAAAACAAACAAAAGGGGTATATGCCCCCGTTTCTCCGATTTACCACCAAGCTTTAACCCATCAGCTTTTACAAGCACGATTTATACTCATCAAATTTGACAACATTCCCACTGTTTTTTCTAATGCATTGTGGGTCAATCAAAAGCAACTTAAACAATTGCCATTCCCTAAAATAATTAACCAATTTTTAGGGGAGGACTTTATAAATTGGTGTAAAACTTAAAAAATTGGTAACTTTCCAAAAATTAAAACACTCAAAACTTGGAAGCGCATTCGGGTAACCCCCTTTATTTGTCCGTTTCATTTATAGCTTCACTCCAACAGGATTCGGGATTAATCTTTTTAATCTGTTTTTTACTTTTCCTTTCATTTATCATCGCTGGATCTGAAGTCGCTTTTTTTTCCTTATCCTATAAGGATATTCAAGTATTAAAAACAAAAAGACATATTCCTTTACAACGAATTGTAAAACTTTTAGAAGATCCTAAAAAGCTATTGACCTCCATGTTGATCGCTAATAGTTTTATCAATATTTGTATCATTTTAATCGCCAATATTTTAATTGATCACTTATTTGTATTTGATCAAATTGCGATTCCGGGCTTTGAATTTATTGTAAAAATAGTTGCAGTGACTTTGTTGTTATTATTTTTTGGCGAAATTTTACCAAAAGTAATGGCGACGCAAAATAATATTCGATTTGCCCAGGATTTTGGATTTATCATACAAGTAGTCTATTTTATTTTTTCTGGACTCAGTGGACTCATGGTCAAGTACACCAACTTGATGGAAAAAAAATTAGCACAAAAAGGGAGTGGTGCATCTTACAGTATGGAGGAGTTGGATCATGCTATTGAATTAACTAGCTCGGCGCATCATCAAGAAAATGAAAAAAATATTTTAAAAGGAATTGTGAAATTTGGAAATATTACCGTGAAGCAAATCATGAAAACAAGGTTGGATGTGCATGGTATTGAGGAGGAAGTAGATTTCCCCACCTTATTAAAAAATATTAATGAATTTAGTTATAGCCGTTTTCCCATATTTAAGGATGACTTAGATACGATCGTGGGTATGATTCATACGAAAGATATTATTCCGCATTTAAAAGAACCGGATCAATTTAAATGGCAAACCTTGATACGGCCTGCATTTTTTGTGCATGAACAAAAAATGATCGAGGATTTACTACAAGAATTTCAATTAAAACGCATCCATTTTGGCATTGTAGTGGATGAATTTGGCGGCACCAGCGGTATTATAACATTGGAGGATATTTTAGAAGAAATTGTGGGTGAAATTAAGGATGAATTTGATGAAGAGGAATCCACTATTAAAAAAATTGATGAGTACCACTATGTTATTGAAGGTAAAACAGCCATTACTGATTTGTGTAATTTTATTGAAATACCCTCTTCTTCCTTTGACATTGTCAAAGGGGAAAGTGATACCATGGCGGGCTTGTTCTTAGAATTGGCGGGTGAATTTCCAATTGTACAACAAGTCATTAAATTTCAACAGTATAGTTTTACGGTTTTAGAAATACAAAAAAATAGAATTCATAAAATACAAATGATCATCACTCCAGTTATTCCAACTAATCCTGATCATGCGTAATTTTTTTATTTTTATATTTTCTATCTTCATTTTGCTAGTCACTGCTTGCAATAGCCCTTTCATCCCAAAGCAAAAAGGGTATGCCAACTTTAACTTTCCCGTAAAATCATATCAAGTTTTTAATGCGCCTAATTTCCCTTATACTTTCGAATATCCTACTTATGCATTTGTGGACAATCAGATAAATTATTTTGGCGAAAACAAATCCAAAGACGCTTGGATCAATATTCAGTTTCCAAGTTTGAATGGAACTTTATATATCAGTTATAAAAAAATAAAGTCACAACAATTAGATACTTTAATTAACGATGCTTACAAATTTGCAAGTAATCATTCCAATAAAGCAACGTATATCGCTGATTCGGTTTTTACGACCCAACAAGGAGTATATGGTGTCTTTTTTAATATTGGTGGTGATGTAGCAACAGCCTACCAGTTTTTTTTAACAGATTCAAATACCCATTTTTTTAGAGGGGCTTTGTATTTTAATACCACACCCAATGCCGACTCCTTATCCATTTATAATGATTTTTTATTTAAAGACGTGGCGCATTTGGTCAATACGTTTAAATGGAAATAATGATATCTTTACGCCACAATTAATATTATGATAGCGATTGATTCTGTTTTAGTGAGTGACCAAGTAATTGAAGAACAATTTGTATGTGATTTGACCAAGTGCAAGGGGGGCTGTTGCGAGGATGGGGATGCTGGCGCGCCGCTTGAAAACAAAGAAAAAGATTTTATTAAGAAATATTATGATCTTGTTGAACCATACATGACCAAGGAAGGTATTAAGGAAGTGCAACAAGTAGGCCAGTTTTTATATGATCGGGAGTTTGGTTGGGTAACACCCACTTTAAATGGTCAAATTTGCGCCTACGGTTACAAGGAAAATGGCATCATCAAATGCGCCTTTGAGCAAGCCTATAATGATGGTAAGATACCATGGAAAAAGCCCATTAGCTGCCATTTGTTTCCCATTAAAGTTCAAAAAAGCAAACAGGATCCCGATATTGAATATATGAATTATGAACCTCGTGAAGACCTATGCAAGGCTGCCTGTTCCTTAGGTGTTAAATTAAAGGTGCCAGCGTATGTGTTTTTAAAGGAATCTATTATTCGCAAATATGGGGAAAAATTTTATGAAGCATTGGACGCATCAGCGCAACATCTAAAGGATAAATAACTATTTTTGTGCTATAATTATGCAAAGTATTTACGCCTCCTCATTTGACGCTAAAAGCAGTGTAAAAGCCGTTGATCTGGAACACAGACGCAAATTGAATTTTAATATTTCCAAATACAATGCGGTTGTTCCAAAAGGTAAAGCGCAATTTCCCGATTTAAACAGGGTGCGCGAGTTAGCGAAAAATAAAAAATGGGAAGCTATTGAGCATTTGGATTTATACCTAACACAATTTGAAGATCAAATAACCAAAAGAGGAGCCAAAGTTTTTTGGGCCGAGGATAGCGAACAAGCACTGAATTTTATTGGAGATTTATGCAAGGAAAAACAATGTAAATCCGTTGTTAAAAGTAAAAGCATGGTGACGGAGGAAATTCATTTGAATGATTACTTAACATCGATAGGCGTAGAAAGTGTGGAAACTGATTTGGGTGAATACATACAACAAATGGATGGCGAAGCGCCTTATCATATTGTAACACCAGCCATGCATAAAAGCAAGGAGGATGTTGCTCAATTATTCAATAAACATTTAGGTACCGACATATCATTAACGCCCGAGCAATTAACCTTGGTAGCGCGTAAAAATTTACGTGATAAATATGTGCAAGCCGAAATTGGTATCACTGGCGCTAATTTTATTTTATCTGATATTGGTGGTATTGCTTTAACAGAGAACGAAGGCAATGCGCGTTTGTCGGTGGCTTGGCCAAAAACGCATGTGGTCATAGTAGGTATTGAAAAAACAATTCCTTCCATGAATGACTTGGGATTGTTTTGGCCTTTATTAGCGACCTATGGCACTGGTCAACAAATCACTGTTTATAACAGTATTATTACAGGTCCACGACAACCCGGCGAGGTGGATGGTCCTGAGGAGATGTATGTAATTTTACTTGACAATGGCCGTACTGATTTATTATCCAATGCAAAAGCAAGGGAAGCCTTGTATTGTATTCGTTGTGGTGCCTGTTTAAATGCATGTCCAGTGTATAAAAATATTGGAGGCCATGCATATGATACCACCTATAGTGGCCCTATTGGAAGTGTGATTACTCCTCATTTAAGAGGGATGCATGATTACAAGCATTTAAGTTACGCTTCTAGTTTGTGTGGTAATTGCACAGATGTTTGTCCTGTGAAAATAAATATCCATGAATTGTTATTGGAAAACAGAAGAGAATCAGTTGTCTCTGGCGAAAGTGATTTTGCTGAAAAATTTGCTTGGAAAATGTGGAAAAATACGTCCATGAGTCGGATGTTGATGAACCAAGGAAATGCCACTATAAAAAATTGGGTTATCAATAAAATGTTTAAGGGTTGGTCCAATCAAAGGGCACCGCTAGAATTTCCTAAAAAGACATTTAACCAACTTTGGAACGAATCTAAAAAAAGATAATCCTAAAAAGATAATTCGCTTACATGCCATCAGCATCTGCAACGGCTTCTACTGGATCTTTTTGTTTCTTCAAACTGTTGTTGACTACATAAACACCCACCAGCGTGCATAGGGTACCTATAATATTGGTTACCGACATTTTTTCATCTAACAATAAGGATCCCACCCAAATAGCTACAATCGGATTTATATATGCGTACAAGGAGGCAATCGCAGGTTGTAAATGTTTCATACTGTATATGAAACACACAAATGCAAAAACGGAACCGCCCAAAACCATATACACAAGCACGCCCCAGGTGCGCCCGGGAATACTTTGTAATGGAATATAGTTATTAGTATACAATGCCAATGTTGCCATAACTGCAGCACTAATCAACATTTGCCATCCAATAGAATAATAGGCGTTAATGTTTATTTTATTTCTCGAAATGATGACTGATCCAACACTCCATGTCAACATTGCAAATAAGGATAGTACCACACCTAATGGATAATTTGTACCATGCATTTGTAAACTATCCTTATAAAAAATAAATACGATGCCTAACAATCCTAACATTAAACCAATAAATGTTGCAAGTGTTATTTTGATGGCTTTGAAATAAAATCTTTCTATTAACACCACTGATAACGGATAAAGTGCAGCGATTAATGCAGCAAGGCCACTAGTGATAAATTGAAGCCCGTAGGTAGCAATCCCATTCGAGGATACAAACATTAAAAAGGACATGGGGATTAGCCACAAAAATTGTTTCGGTGTTGGTAAGCCTGCGCCCTTCATTAAAAAGAAACATACATAAATACTGCCGCCTAAAAATTGGCGCATACTTGCAAACTGAAATGCAGGCACATGGGTTATGCCAATTTTGCTTGCCACCCAAGTAGTGCCCCAAACAATACTCGTTACTGCTACGGCAAAGTATGCTTTTTTATTATTGGACATAGGGTTAACTTATTGAGGAACAATGGTAATGAAATTACATACCAGTGGTTAATGTTTAAAATGTCTTAATTGGGTCATCACCATTGCTAATCCATTTTCCTTACAATAAGCAATACTGTCTTTATCTCTAACAGATCCGCCCGGTTGGATATATGCTTCAATTCCCTCCGCATGTGCAATTCGAACACAATCATCAAAAGGGAAAAAAGCATCCGACGCAAGTGTCGCTCCTTTTAAATCAAATTTAAATTGTTTTGCTTTTTCAATTGCGTGTCGTAAGGCGTCAACGCGACTTGTTTGACCACAACCTTTGCCCACGAGTTGTTTGTCCTTTATTAAGGCAATCGCGTTGCTTTTTAAATGTTTGCAAATGATATTCCCAAATATTAAATCTTCTTTTTCTTTATCGCTACAAGCCCTTGCACCTGCTTCATCCCATTGGGTATAGTTGCCAGTATCCAATCCCTGCTCCAAGTTGCCATTTAGGATTGATTTTTTTTGAACTGCGTTAA
This sequence comes from Sediminibacterium sp., assembly GCA_030832695.1. The sequence continues at coordinate 7,105 of JAURIP010000035.1, forward strand.
ACGTAATACCTGGTTTACTTTGTAATAAAACCCTATTTTTCTTAGCAGATAATATGGTCAATGCATCTGCGTCAAATGCGGGTGCAATGAGTACTTCAAAAAATATTTCCTGAATTGCTTCCGCAGTCGCTGTATCAATTTTACCATTGGTCACCAATACGCCACCAAACGCACTTTCTGGATCGCCTGCCAATGCAGCTTGCCAACTTTCAAATACACTGCTGCGACTTGCAACGCCACATACATTGGTATGTTTAATAATAGCAAAACTAATCGTAGGTAATTCAGCTATTAAAGCAATAGCAGCATCTACATCCACTAAATTATTATAGGACAATTCCTTGCCATGTAGTTGTGTAAACCATTGATCGAGGTCTCCATAAAAAGTAGCCACCTGGTGTGGATTTTCGCCATAGCGTAAAACTTTGCCTAGTGCTGGGTTAAAATAATTACTTATTGCAATATCATAATGCATCACCACTTCAAAAGCTTTTGCGGCAAATGCTTTTCGTTGTTCTAGATTGGTTTGTCCATCCTGACTAATTAAAAGTTGGTTTAACTTTTCATAATCATCCTTTGCTGACAAAACCACCAAGTCCCTGAAATTTTTTGCAGCCGCTCGAATCATAGAAGGTCCTCCAATATCTATTTTTTCAATGATTGCTTTTTCTTCATTGGTATTTTTTAGTGTTTCCTCAAAAGGATATAGGTCAACAATGACAAGATCAAGTTCAGGTATTTTGTACTGGGCCATTTCTATTAAATCCTGCTCCTCGTACCTGCGACCTAATATGCCACCAAATACGGAAGGATGTAGTGTTTTAACCCGTCCTCCTAAAATGGAGGGGTAACCTGTAACAGATTCAACCGAAACACAAGGAATGCCTATATCTTCTAAAAATTTTTGCGTGCCACCAGTTGAGTATATGGTGATATTTAACTGGTGCAGGGTTTTCGCCAATGGCGCTAAACCATCTTTGTAAAAAACTGAAATGAGGGCTGATTTTATTTTCTTTTCCATACCCAAAGGTACGCGCTTTCCATTTTTTATTTTTTGCTGATTTTCCACAAATGCTACTACAATTAGGGGAATAACTTTATTAGGAAAACGAGGGTTAAAATGACCAAGCTATAAAAAAGGTATTTGGCTTTTCGGTTAAACAACCAGATATAAACAAATAATAGCCAAAAGTAATAGCCCACCAGCATGCTCCCTGACATTTGAACAATAAAAGGTGTTCCAATGGGTTTTTGATGGAAGTATAAAACCATACGATTTAATACATTAATATAGGATTGAATCAGGCCGCCTAGGTGCATACTAAAACTTACTTGATTGGGCATTATTACCAATACAATTAATGCATACAACAAAAGGGTACTTAATGGAACCATAATAAAATTACTAATGATGACCAAGGTGGCGGTTTGATGAAAGTGAAATAACAAAATGGGCAAAGTGGTTAGTTGTGCGGACAGGGTGATACATAAGTTACTCCACATCCAATTTAAAATTGGATTGTCCATTGGAATCATTTTATAAAATACCGGATAAAATAAATGAATTCCTATGACGGCAGCATAGGACAGTTGTAAGCCAATATGAAAAACGGAGTGCAGGTCAAAAAATAATACCACCAATATACCACCTGCAATACAATTGAGGGTGTATTTGGGTTGGTTTAAAAAAGCACCCATAAAAAATAGGCTAAAAAATATACTTGCTCTTACTACCGAAGGACTTGCAAATGCAATAAATGTATATATCCAAACTGATATTAACACAATGGTAAGTTCAAGTAATCGCCAAAAAAATTTACGGGGTAAATGACCTGTGATATAAACCAGGTTTTTAAATATGATATCTAAGTGCATACCGCTGATAGCAATGATATGGATAATGCCTAATTGGGTGTAGGCTTTAATTATATCTTTATCTATATCTGATTTTACACCTATTAATAATGCTTTTGCAAAACCACTCGCTTCCTTATCCACTATTTGCTTGTCAATTTTTTGAATCATCCATAGTCGCATATCACTAATGATTCCATTTGGATAAGGAAGCCACAATAGGTTTTGCGTAAGCGTGGTTATATATATTACGTTACCCCAGCTTACTAATATGAATAGAATGATGAATCCTTCCTGCCATTTTTTTAATGGGAGTAGGGGTAAACAAAACAATACACACATACTAATTCCCAAAATGCAAAAGGCAATGGCGTAGTTTAAACTAGTAGTATGATTGAAAAACTCATTGGCAATAACATAGCCAACACTTATTGAAATGGCGATAAATAAAAGGGGATGTTCGGCTTTCCAATGCGCTAGTGATTTTTCCATCCAGGATGGTAGCAAATTAAAAAACACAATGAAATGCGGGAAATACGCTTATGCGCCTAATAAAAAGACCACTAACTTTTTATGAAGTTCTGGTTTGCTATTTTTCCAGTTGTTCACCGACTGTGTTTTTATCCATTCGTCGGGTCCTGTTAATTCCATGGCCACACAAAGTTTGGTGTTGGGATGACAATTTTGAACGATTGCTTCAAATAACTGATTATTTCGATAGGGGGTTTCAATAAAAAGTTGGGTAACGCCCGTTTGTTTAATGTCAGTTTCAAGGGCTTGAATTTTTTTCTTTCTTTCAAGTGCGTCAATGGGCAAATAACCATGAAAATGAAAATTTTGGCCATTCATACCACTTGCCATTAAGGCTAATAATAAGGAGGATGGCCCAGTATAAGGTTTCACTATAGCGCCTAATTCCTGCGCAGCAGCGACTAAAATTTGACCTGGATCAGCAATGCCAGCGCATCCTGCTTCAGATAAAATACCAATATTTTTTCCTTGTTTTAAAAGTTGTGAGAATGCATGTATTTGTTCATTTTCAACTCTGTGTATGGCGTGCCAGGTATAATCGTCAATGACCATCTCCTTCCATAATTTTTTAAAATACCTTCTTGCTGTTTTTTCATTCTCTACAAAAAAAGCGTCACACTGTTGTATCCAAGTTAATACATCACTAGGCATACTGTCAAATCCTTCTTCATGAAGCAGCATCGGTAATAAATATACTTTTCCTAATGTCATTATTGATTGTCTTTAACTTGTTGGGTATTCAAATGGGCTGCGATTAATGCGTAAAAGGGAGCGACCATCCAACCAATGATCGGCAATAAGTGCAGCAGATAAAATAATATACCATTACCAATAGGGAGCCCCTTATGATTAGATACATAATCGGCAGATGCGATTTTATTTTTTTTCTCCGTGGCTAAACCATAATCAAGCATGCTATAACCTAGAAAATAACATTCCATTAAAATAGTGAAAATGGGGGTAAACCAACCTATCAATGGAATGGAACAGACAATCACAATTGGGATTAAGTAAACTGTTTGCCATAATAAGTTAGTAAGATTAAGTACTACCGCGCGCGTAATTAATTTTTTATAAAC
>JAURIP010000351.1 GCA_030832695.1 Sediminibacterium sp.
CAAGCCAAGGCGGAAGCGCTTCCGATGAGTGAGTTTATGGGTCGCGATACCATTTACCAAAATATAGACGAATTAAAAAAAGAGCGTAATAAAGCTTTGGAAACCATTTTAATGGATTTGCTACCGGAGGCTTTTGCGGTTGTGAAGGAAGTAGCGCGTCGATTTACAAATAATACCGAATTAGTTGCTACGGCTACTGAATTAGACCGTCAGTTTTCTGTCACCAAGGAATATGTAAGTATAAAAGGGGATCAATCTGTTTTCCAAACCACTTGGAAGGCGGCAGGGGTGCCTATTACTTGGAACATGGTACACTATGATGTGCAGTTGATTGGAGGTATCGTTTTACATGAGGGAAAAATTGCCGAAATGTCGACCGGGGAGGGTAAAACTTTGGTATCAACCTTACCAGCATACTTAAATGCATTGTCAGGAGAAGGGGTGCATATTGTAACGGTGAATGATTACTTAGCCAAAAGAGATAGTGAGTGGAATGGTACTTTATTTGAGTGGTTGGGTTTAACGGTAGATTGTATTGACAAGCATCAGCCTAATTCTGAGGAGCGCCGCGATGCTTATCGTGCCGACATCACTTACGGAACCAACAATGAATTTGGATTTGATTACTTGCGGGATAATATGGTGCATACCCCGGAGGAAATGGTACAACGCAAACATCATTTTGCCATGGTGGATGAGGTGGATAGTGTATTGATTGATGATGCGCGAACGCCTTTGATTATTTCTGGTCCTATTGGACATCCAACAGGTGAGCAACAATTTTTTGAATTAAAACCAAGGATTGAGAAACTCGTGGACATTCAGAAAAAAGTAGTGAATCAATTTTTAATTGAAGCCAAGAAAAAAATAGCCGAAGGAAATGATGATGTAAAAGATGGCGGATTGGCTTTGTATCGTGCATTCAGAGGGTTACCTAAAAATGGCGCTATCATTAAATATTTGAGTGAGCCAGGTATTCGTGTAAAATTACAAAAAGCAGAGAATCATTATTTGGCGGATCAACAACGCGAAATGCCAGCAGTGGATGCGGAGTTGTATTTCCATATTGATGAAAAAAATAATTCAGTGGAGTTAACTGAAAAGGGATTGCAGTTAATTACAAAATCGGGTGAGGATCCAAACTTCTTTTTATTGCCAGATATTAGCATTGAACTAAATGCGATTGATCAAAATCAAGCCATAATTCCAGCCGAAAAGTTACAACAAAAGGAAGTTATTATTAATGATTACAGCATTAAGTCCGATCGTATTCATACGGTGAATCAATTATTAAAAGCCTATACTTTATTTGACAATGATGTGGAGTATGTGGTGATTGAAGGGCAGGTAAAAATTGTAGATGAGCAAACAGGCCGTATCATGGAAGGTCGTCGTTATTCTGATGGCTTGCACCAAGCGATTGAAGCAAAGGAAAATGTAAAAATTGAAGCGGCTAGTCAAACCTATGCCACTATTACTTTGCAAAACTTTTTCAGAATGTACCATAAGTTGGCGGGTATGACCGGTACTGCTGAAACAGAAGCGTCTGAGTTTTGGAGCATTTATAAATTAGATGTGGTTTCGATTCCAACCAATATTCCAGCAATACGTATTGATGATCAGGATTTGGTATACAAAACTAAGCGTGAAAAATTTGGCGCGGTGATTGATGCTATTGTGGACTTGCGTGAAAAAGGCCGTCCAGTTTTATGTGGTACCACCTCAGTAGAAGTAAGTGAATTGTTAAGTAGAATGTTGCGTCAAAAAAATATTCCACACAATGTATTGAATGCAAAACAGCATGCACGTGAAGCACAAGTGGTTGCGGAAGCGGGTTTAACAGGTGCTGTTACAATTGCTACGAACATGGCTGGACGTGGAACGGATATTAAATTAAGTCCCGAAGTAAAAGCGGCGGGTGGTTTAGCGATATTAGGAACGGAAAGGCACGAGTCGCGTCGCGTGGACAGACAGTTACGTGGTCGTGCTGGTCGTCAAGGGGATCCAGGTTCTTCCTTATTCTTTGTTTCATTGGAAGATGATTTGATGCGCATGTTTGGAAGTGAAAGAATTGCAAAAATTATGGACTTTGCCGGATACAAAGAAGGAGAAGTTATTCAGCACAGCATGATTACAAAATCAATCGAACGCGCACAGAAAAAAGTAGAAGAAAATAACTTTGGTATCCGGAAGCGTTTGTTGGAATATGATGATGTGATGAACAAACAAAGATCCGTGATTTATAAAAAGAGAAGTCACGCATTGTTTGG
>JAURIP010000301.1 GCA_030832695.1 Sediminibacterium sp.
TAATGGGTACATGCGGCATGGAATGAGGTAGGTATAAAAAGAAAGGTTTGTTTTTATTTTTTTTAATAAAAGCTTCAGCAGCTGTTGTATATCTTTCCGTTAGGGTAGATTGATCTTCCAATGTTTTTATCTCCATCCACTTATCATTATTTTTAATTAATGGCAATTGCGGCACTTTTGATTTACTAGTTGAACTGTCTGCAGGCTTACCATCATAAGTTACAGGCCACATATCATTAGAATAGGGAATTCCTAGGTATTCATCAAATCCTTGTTGTAATGGCAAAAATTGTTTGGCATCTCCCAAATGCCATTTACCAAAGATGGCTGTGGCGTAATTTTTTTGTTTCAATAATTCAGCCATCGTCATTTCATCTGAAGCTAGCCCCACTTTGCTTCCCGGGAATAAGGCCCCACTTATTCCAACCCTATTTGCATAACATCCTGTCATAATGGAGGCTCTTGAAGCACTACAAACCGCCTGGCTTGATAAGAAATTAGTGAACCTGATTCCCTCACTAGCCAACCGATCAATATTGGGCGTATAAATATCTAATGCACCATAACAAGATAAATCACCATACCCCATATCATCCATAAATATCAATACGATATTTGGGGTGCTTGATTTTTGCTGCGCTTGTCCGGTAAGGCTTATTAATAAAAAAAGTAATGTTTTTATTGTAATTCTCATAAGGTGGCGATTTATACTTTTGAAGTTAATCAATTAAAATTAAGTTTCCACCCCACTCCCTTTAATAGGGATAACCTTTATCATAATCTCGACGTTTGTTTTAAAAAAAGCCTTATTTTTAAAAGGTTAATCATTATTAATAATATTTAAATAAATGACATTGAAATCAAATTCAAGGCGTTCGTTTTTAAAAAATTCGGCGCTTATTTCAGCGGCCTCGGCTTTCCCTACAATTTTAACGAAGGCATCCACAGGATTAAAAGCAGGCGAAAAAGTAAATCTTGCTTGCATTGGTATTGGTAATCAAGGTGGTAATGACCTTATGAAATTTCATGAGTCAGGGTTGGCAAACTTTGTTGCATTTTGTGATACCGATATGGGTGGTCCTCAAACACTTGAAGTATTAAAAATGTTCCCTAATGTTCCACGCTTTCAGGACTTCCGTCAAATGTTTGATAAAATGGGAAGTCAAATTGAAGCAGTAAGCATTGGCGTACCGGATCATTCCCACTTTGCAATCACCATGATGGCACTTAGTTTAGGTAAGCATGTGTATGTTGAAAAACCAATGGCACGTACTTTTACTGAAGTGGAATTAATGATGAAAGCTGCAAAAAAACATAGCAATTGTGTGACACAAATGGGTAACCAAGGTCACTCCGAAACAAATTATTTTCAATTTAAAGCGTGGGCAGAAGCTGGCATCATTAAAGATGTAACAGCAATAACAGCGCATATGAATTTAGGACGTCGTTGGCATGGATGGGATACCAATATTAAAAACTTTCCTGCTAAGGAAGCCATTCCAAGTTCATTGGATTGGGACACTTGGCACGGGGTAGTAAAGGAACATGATTACAACCACGATTTTGTGAATGGTCAATGGCGTTGTTGGTATGACTTTGGCATGGGAACGCTGGGTGATTGGGGTGCGCATATCATTGATACGGCACATCAGTTTTTGGATCTAGGTTTGCCAACTGAAGTAAGTATGCTTAAAGCCGAAGGACATAATCAATTCTTTTATCCGAACGATTCTACTATTTTATTTAAATTCCCTGAGCGTAAAGGAATGCCAGCTTGTGATATTACTTGGTATGATGGTGTGAATAATATTCCGCCATTCCCAGAAGGGTATGGTGATCCAATGGCGCCTGATCCAAATATCCCACCACCTAAAAATGGCAAAGGAAAAGCGCCTCGTTATAATCCTGGTAAAATTATTTATGGTAAAGATTTAACTTTTAAAGGCGGATCACATGGTTCTCAACTTTATATTATACCAGAAGATAAAGCAAAAGACATGGCAGGAAAACTTCCGGTAGTGCCAGTGAGTCCTTCAAATCACTATGCAAACTTTTTAAAAGCTTGTAAGGGTGAAGAAAAAACACGCTCGCCATTTGAAATTGCAGGACCATTAAGTCAAGTATTTTGCTTAGGTGTTATCTCGCAACATTTAAATACGACCATTAAGTTTGATAGAAAAACTAAAAAAATTACGAATAACAAATTAGCGAATGCAATGCTTTTAGGTGCACCTCCGCGCAAAGGATGGGAGCAATACTATAAAGTATAGCTAATGTAAACTTAATTTAATAAAGAAGCCGCCCCCCCGAGTACTCGGGGGGCGGCTTCTTTGTATATTACTACTAAGGTTAAACTATTAATTCGGTATCAACCTCAATGAAATAACTGCTAAGCGGTGCCCTTCTTCTTTATTTACTCTAAGTATTTTTAAGAATAACTTATGTTCACCTGGCTTCACATTTTGCAATGGTAATGTTTGGGTACTAAATAGGGTCCCTTTATAATTTTCCATTTTAAGTTCGGCAATTACATTTTTATTTCCTTTGCCTGGTGTAGGCTCGTCTTGGAATAAAGTAACTACATATCCTTTATCTAATTGTTGTGGAATACCATAAGAGAAATCAATGGCTTTAATTCCGTCTAAATTAATATTTGAAAACTCTAACCA
>JAURIP010000022.1 GCA_030832695.1 Sediminibacterium sp.
ATCAATAATGCACGTAGTAGTTCAATAGGCATTTTATTTTCTCTTAAAATTGCATCATGGTATTGTTTTAATGACATTTTTTTGGCATCCATCAATTCTTTCTTTAACGCATTAAACTGTAACCCCCCCACCATGTAAGCCAACTGATATAAAGGGCCATAACTTCCAGTAAATGATCGACGCACTTCCCCTTCCGCATTCGCACGCTCATGCCCTACACGGTCCACTAGGTAATCGATACATTGTTGTGGTGTCCATTTGCCTAAATGATAGTTAAGTGAGAACATAATACGCGCGCAACGATGCATGCGCCAAAACAACATACCAATTCTATGTTCAGGTGTTTGTGGAAATTTCATATCCCACAACAATAACTCCCAATAAAGTGAATTACCCTCTGTCCAAAATGGCGTTGGGAAATTACGATAAGGTTTGTATCGGTTGGACATGTAACCTTGTAGATGGTGCCCTGCAATTAATTCATGGTGTACGGTTGCGCGTGAAAAATCAGGATTATTGCCGCGCATACTCATCATTTTATCCTCATAATCCATCGTGTTGGTTGGATATGAAATCATTAAAGTTTCACCTCCTAAAAAGAAAGGGCTTACCAATTGACGCTCTGGTGACATCATATACATATTCCAAGTTTCCTCCGCAATGGGTGGGATAGATAACAAATCATACTTTTTCAAAAAATCAACGGATTGATTATACAATTCAAACATTGCTTCTGGTTGCTTTCCTGGTGGCACATAGGAATTTTTTACTTTTTCCTGTGCGGCTTTCCAATTGTCGCCAAATCCCATTTCTCGACTTGCTTTTAATAATTCAGCATCGCACCAAGCAAATTCTTTGTTGGCAATTTCTACTAACTCCTCTGGGGTATATGGAATAAATTCAAGTTTTAATTGACGGACTAGCTCATCCTGTCCAATAGGCTTGCCAATAATGCCACTGCCATCATCTTTTTGATAGGAAACCAATTTCCCTTTTCTACGAATGGCTGAAGCGTATACATTTAATAAACTATCTGTAACCGTATATGTTTTAGGCACCCACCAAGTGAACATCGGGTCATAGCCATTATAAAAACTATAATAATTTTTTAAAGTACTTTGTAAACCTCTTATGGATGCACTTGCATAATCGGCAAGAACCATCTCAACACTATCCATTTTTTTTACTCCGCTAATTGATTTAACGATTTCTTTATTCAAATCATTCAACTCCTTAGCTACTTCCTGCCCTACCACCGACAAACCGCGTCGACGCACTTTTTCTAAAGCGTATATTCGATTTTCAAAAGGAAAATACTTGGCAATTTTTACATACTTTTCTTGCTCTTCATTTAATTGATAAGCTTGGTCTTCTAAATTTCGTTTAAACAATATATAATCCACTTTGCCGTTGATATCAAATGCATTAAAATCTAATTTCAACATTTGTTTTTGATAATCCGCAATCAATGCAAGAAAGCGCTGACGACGCTCTGGGGAATTATAGCCACCACCTGCATCAGGCCTACTAAACCTATTTTCTTGTGAACTACTAGACGCATAAAACCGCATAACACTTCCTTTATCGGCATCATACTGAATCATCATGTCGGCCATTTCACTGGTTTGCTTATACAAACTATTTTTGCTGGTCTGCGCCTTTAATTCAGCAGCACCTGTCATTTGCATAAAAACAAAAAATCCAATAACTAACACTTTACTCCAATAACTTTTGTTCATAAGCATGAATTTATAAATATTTTCCATTCAATTAAAATTTAAAAAAATAAATTATTTTTCCTTCCTTGGCAATTTAGCATCTCTTTGCGCTGAGTTATAAACAAAAGCTGCAACAATCGTGGCCATTTGTTTTAAATCATCTTCAATTAAATGATCATACACATCCATATTGCTATGATGGGTTCTTGTATCGTATTCAATAGGATCTTGAATAAATTGGAATCCTGGTAAGCCAACACCATCATAGGATTGGTGATCAGTGCCACCTGTATTACTGATCGTAATTGTTTTAGCACCTAAATCATGAAAGGGTGTGAACCAACTTGAAAAAATGTCAGCACAAGCTGCATTACCTTGCAAGTAAATGCCTCTGATTTTTCCTGTTCCATTGTCAATATTGTAATAAGCTGAAAATTGCTCATGAGCCTTATTTGTTTTGCCGTTGGCATCCATAAATGTTTTTTTAACATACCCTCTTGAACCTAATAAACCTTGCTCCTCCCCACTCCATAATCCAATACGAATAGTGCGTTTTGGTTGTACACCAATAGCTTTTAAAATACGCATCACTTCCATCATAACTGATGATCCAGCTGCATTATCAGTTGAACCCGTACCTGCCTGCCATGAATCTAAATGCGCTCCAATCATGACCACTTCGTCTTTTAAAGTAGGATCTGTTCCAGGAATTTCAGCTATTACGTTATAGCCTTGTAAATCCTTGTCTTGAAACTTAACTTTAACGTCGGCTTCAATAGCAACATCGGTACCTGATTTTGCAATTCTTAATAAAGTATTATAATCCTCAATCCCTAAAGCCATATCCAAAAAGTTTTCTGGATCAGTTCCTTTGTATGCACCGCCGCCTTGTGAAAATATAGTTCCATCATGGTTTCTTGTACTTGTTGATATCATTCCAATAGCACCTTCTTCCATCGCCATTGTTTTTAACATGTTTGAAACGCGCATAGCAGATCCTCCACCACTGCGCGCAAACTGATCTCTCATTCTGCGCATTTGAGCCGTATCCATTGCTTGACCACCACGACCACCCGCTTGTGGCTTAGCAGCAGCCATTTTCGCAAGATCCTCATCCGTATATCTAACTGCATCCGCTTTAAAACTTTGCTTATAGACGCTTAACTGATCAATGATGATTAGTTTTCCTTTTAATTTTCCTTTATATTCCATTAACGCAGCAGAATCCTTTAATGCAATTACTAATAAATTCCCTTTTTTCAATCCTTTGGTTCCTGCAGTCCAAGTTTTTGGATAAGCAAGTAAAGGTTTGTAATAAGGCGCTGTCATTGCTAAATACATTTTTTGCAAATCCCAACCTTTACCAAATTCCCCCCAAGGATCAATGACTGCATTTGCCATTCCCCATCCACCTAAAGCTTCTTTCGCATAGTTTGCTGCGCGCATATATCCTTCAGAATTCGTTAAACGACTACCATTCTTATCGGTTAAGTTAAATGCAATATCCATCACCTTGGATCGCGTTAATCCTTCCTCCCTAATTTTTTGCATAACAGATGCGTCAATCGCTTCTTGCGAAAAACTGATCATGGGAATTGAAAAGACAAAGACTAATACATTAAAAAGTATTTTTTTCATTTGGCAAATTTTATAATGATATAATAGTACTAATTTAACAAAAACATCGCATCAAAGCTCAGTAATTACTTGAATGGCCGTCCCAATTACAATTTTCATCAAATAATGGATAACTAACTGACTAGCAATCAAAAATGAATGCCTTTCCCACTAGCTAACAGCGTAAAACATTACCAATTAAGTGAATTAATACTGTAAAATGAGCGACAAAATTGTCATATAGCCGTATTTTTGTACTACCCCACCTTTCTTGATCATGAAACCCGATTGACGTAACCTAGAATTAAATTTTAACCAATGAAAAAGCGACAGTTTATTAAAGATGTTTTATTAACGACCCTAGCAGCGCCGATTGGCTTAACAGGATTAGCACAAACTTTTAAGGAAAATGCTTATTTACCAGCAAAGGATTTGGCCAAGGTGGAGGATTTTTGGCTAAGTATCAGAAATCAATATTTATTAAAGCCTGACTATATTAATTTAGAGAATGGCTATTATAATTTTTTACCCCAACCTATTTTAGAAAAATATATTGAACATATTAGACAGGTGAATTACCAAGGTTCCTATTATATGCGAACTGTGCAGTGGGATAATAAAGATAGAGTAGCCGCACGTTTAGCTAAACTAGCTGGGTGTAGTGCAGAAGAAATGATCATTACCCGAAACGCAACCGAATCTATTGACTTAGTTGTAAGTGGATTTGATTGGCAAAAAGGGGACGAAGCCGTAATGGCCATACAAGATTATGGTTCCATGTTGGATATGTTTGAACAAGTAAAAAATAGATACGGAATTGTAAATGTTAAAGTGTCTGTTCCTAATCATCCTGCTAATGATGAAGAAATTGTAGCTATTTACGAAAACGCTATTACTTCCAAAACAAAATTGATGATGGTATGTCATATGATTAATATAACAGGTCAAATTTTACCTATTAAAAAAATATGTGCAATGGCACATGCAAAAGGAGTGCAAGTGCTTGTGGATGGCGCACATGCTTTTGCACATTTCCAATACAGTATTGATGATTTAGGATGTGATTATTACGCTGCATCATTGCACAAGTGGCTGAGTAGTCCTTTAGGTGCTGGTATATTATACATCAACAAAAATAGAATTAAAAACCTATGGCCACTATTAGCGGATGGAGAAAAACAATTAGATAAAATTAAACGCTTAAACCATATTGGTACCCACCCTGTTGCTACCGACCTTGCCATTAATGATTCCATAGATTATTATGAAATGATCGGTGCCGAAAAGAAAGAAGCAAGATTGCGTTATTTACAAAACTATTGGACCAGTAAAGTACGTAATAACCCAAAAATTATAATTAATACACCAGTAGATCAAACAAAATGTTGTGGCATTGCAAATGTTGGTATAGTGGGAATTAAACCAAGTGTTGTAGCCACTAGATTGATGAATGAATTTAAAATTTTTACTGTTGCCATTGATTATATAAATGTCATTGGCTGTCGGATATGCCCCAATGTTTATACTACAACGGATGAACTTGACCAATTTGTAAACGCTTTAAATACATTAGCAAAAGATGCCTAGTAATTTTAATAGAACCACGGAAGAATCCTCCTTATATCATGATATTGAAAAATCAACCACAGCGGCTATCGTTTCAAATATAAATACAGAAGATAAAAAAGTTGCTTTTGAAGTCGAAAAACAAATTCCGCAAATCGTTTTACTTGTTGATGCCGCTGCTAATAAACTACAAAACGGCGGCCGTTTATTTTACATTGGCGCAGGTACCAGCGGTCGCTTAGGTATGGTAGATGCGAGCGAATGCCCGCCTACTTTTGGTGTTTCTGAAGATGTGGTAGTAGGTATTATTGCTGGTGGCCAAAAAGCCATGTTTCATGCAGTTGAGAATGCAGAGGATGATATGGCGCAAGCTTGGATTGATTTACAAGCATATAAAATAAGTGATTTAGATGTGGTAGTAGGTATTGCGGCAAGCGGCACCACTCCTTATGTGATTGGGGGACTAAAAAAATGTCAAGAACAAGGTATTATCACAGGCAGTATTAGTTGCAATGCAAATAGCCCTATTTCAGCACATGCTAAGTTTCCCATTGAAGTAGTGGTTGGACCTGAATTTGTTACAGGAAGTACTAGAATGAAAAGTGGCACTGCACAAAAAATGGTATTGAATATGATCTCCACTTCGGTGATGATTAAGCTAGGTCGTATTAAAGGAAATAAAATGGTCAACATGCAATTGACTAATCAAAAATTATTTGATCGTGGTGTAAAGATGATCATGGATGAATTAAAAATTAACGATACTGCGAAAGCGGAACAGCTGCTGAAAACCCATGGCTCGGTAAAAAAGTCAATTGAAGCAGCTAGTTTAGAAAACGAAATTAATTAGTTAAGGATCAAAAATTATTAAGTGCGATTAATTAGGAAAACTAATTTTTCCCATCGTTGTCGCCACCTTAGTTGCATGCCCTCCAGCCAATAGTGACGTCCCTGCTAATGCTTCATTCCCTAGTAGTGCAAATAAAATGGCCTCCTTCGCGTCAGGCAAAATGCCTATTTCAATAGATGACTTTATAGTAATACTTGGAAGCAATTGTTTTAAATGTTCCATTAATAAATGATTGTGCATCCCTCCGCCACTGATATACATGGTATAAATATATTGATCCCCCACTACCTTTTTTATTGCCTCACTAATGGTTTGGGCTGTAAACATATTTAAAGTAGCAAGCACATCCTCATGGGATAACATGGTACCCAAGGCCATTTGTGCTTGAATAATGTAGTCAAGATTAAATAATTCCGGCCCAATGGTTTTAGGGAATGCGACACTAAAAAATGAATCGCTTTTTAATGATTGCAATAAAGGCTCATTAATTTTTCCTGACTTTGCAATGATGCCATCCTTATCATAAGCCAATCCTTCAAAATACTTTCGCGTATACGCATCCATTAAAGTATTACCTGGACCCGTATCAGATGAAAACACTTGCTCCAAACTACTATTAGCATTTAATATTGTAAAATTAGCGATGCCTCCAATATTTAATAAAATTCTATTTTCAGTTTCATGGGCACACAATAAATAATCGCCATATAAGGACAATGGTGCTCCCTCACCTCCAGCGGCAATATGTTTTTGTCTAAAATCACTTACCGTTATAATTCCAGTGGCTACAGCAATATGATCGCCGTCGCCTATTTGCAATGAAGCGGGACCAAATGCATCATTAGGATGTAAACTTTTGGGTGCATGATAAATGGTTTGACCATGACTTGCAATTAAATCAACTTGAGCTGCATCCACCCCCCATTGTTGAAGTGAATGATTAATCATACTTACATGTTGTAAAGCCAACCATGGATTAAGCACACATAATTGTTCTAAGGACACTGTTTTTTGAGAAAATACGGTCAGCAACTTCTCTTTCAAATCGGGCGTATATGGCACCGTTATAAATGCATCCAATTTTACCTTAGTTGCTTTTCCAGCACCGGTAATGGTACATAATGCAATATCCAAACCATCCAAGGAAGTACCACTCATTAAACCAATCACCTTTCGGGTGGGCTTATTGGCAATTTCATATAAATGTTGAATATTAGGATGCATAAACAGCTTTTGTGCAATTCATTAAAGATAGTAAATGCACTTGTAAAATATTGGATTCCCGAAGCAGGAATTAACAGCATTTTGCCAATTTTCCACAACGGACTAAATACATTCAATTTCAATGGCTTATAGTGTAACTTTACCCTTAATAAATAAAAGCTATGCTTAAAGTGGGCGTGTTTGGAGTGGGACATTTGGGTAAGTATCACCTAAATAATTGGAAGGAAATTCCCGAAGTGGAATTGGTTGGCTTTTTTGATCCCAGCAACGAACATGCACATGAGGTTGAAAAAACATATGGTCTTAAAAGATTCATGGATGAAGAAGCACTGATTGCAGCATGCGATATTATTGATGTGGTTACCCCTACGCATTTGCATTTCCCTGTTTGTGAGATGGCAATTAAAATGGGCAAAAATGTTTTTGTTGAAAAGCCAATGGCCAATACGATTGAAGAAGGAAAAACAATCGTAAACATGGTAAAGGAAGCCAATGTAAAATTACAAGTGGGCCATGTAGAAAGATTTAATCCTGCATTTACTGCTTTAAAAGATTTGACTTTAAACCCACTTTTTATTGAAGTACACCGATTAGCACAATTTAATCCGAGAGGCACAGAAGTAAGTGTGATTTTGGATTTAATGATTCACGATATTGATATTATTTTAAGCATTGTAAAAAGCGATGTAAAAAGTATTTCAGCAAGTGGTGTTGCCGTGTTAACCGACACCCCTGATATTGCCAACGTGCGTATTGAATTTAACAATGGCTGTGTGGCTAATTTAACCAGCAGTAGAATTAGCATGAAAAAAATGCGCAAAATTAGATTGTTCCAAAAAGATGCTTATATCGGCATTGACTTTTTAGAAAAAAACACGGAAATTATTAAATTACAGCAACCTGATGACACTGCTGCTTTTTCATTTGATATTGAAACACACCAAGGCACCAAAACCATTTCCATCAACAACCCTGTAATTGAACAAGGCAATGCTATCAAAGCAGAACTAAGGAGTTTTGTTCATGCGATTTTAAATGACGAAATACCAGTGGTGAATGAGATGGATGGCTACTTGGCTATGGAAGTGGCACATCAAATTTTAGAAAAAATTGGGAAGAGCACTTCCAATGTAAGCGCACATTTGCCGCAGGATTTAGCACCAAGAGAGGATTTGGAATCAGAATAATTCTTACTAATTACCCTAATCGTTTCGTGAGCACATACGTCGCAATGGCCAAATCCAAGGGTCTTGTAATTTTGATATTTTCAAACTCCCCATCTACCAAATACACTGGTTGCCCACTCGCTTCAACCACATTGGCTTCATCGGTAAAATTGGGTTGGTACGCTTGATTAAAAGCAGCTAATATGACTTCAGATTGAAATGTTTGTGGCGTTTGTATCAGCATTACTTTTTCACGATCAAATAAATGATGTGTTTCATTTTCCAAAATACGCACGGTATCCGTTGAACTTACAGCAGGGATGGCAGAACCATTTTCAACTGCTTGCTGATAACATCTTTGAATTAATGCAGGGGTCAATAAACACCTTACGGCATCATGCACAAATACGATACATTTTTCCTTAACTGCAGTTAATCCATTCTTTACCGACTCAAATCGGGTTTCACCACCAGCGATAAACTGAATGGGATTTTTTGTTCTATTGTTTAGTAATTTTTTCCCTTCTTCAATATACCCTTCTGGCAACACCACCACTAAGCTGATATCATCAAATGCATTTACAAACTGATCAATCGTATGTAATAATATGGACTTCCCTTCAATTTCTAAAAATTGCTTAGGCACCACCGAACCCATGCGCTGTCCTGTACCACCAGCTACTATTATAGCTATTTTTTTCGAATACATGATTGATACTTGCTTCAATTTTAATTCCTATTTGGTTAATAGCTTTGCGACTTCCGCTGCTAAATCATTTTTATTAATTGGTGCAGTTCCTACTAATTCACAAACCATACCACCTGCAATATTGGAAATTTCAGCCGCTAATAGTATATTTTTTGAAGAAGCATACACTAGTGAAGCCACTGCAATAACCGTATCCCCTGCGCCACTCACATCCGATATATTACGAATGTGCGTAGGAATTAATTTTTGCTCCTTACCATCTGAAAAATATACCCCATGCTCTGATAAAGTAATAAAGGAAATTACGTTCTGTAAACTTTCATTTAAAGCAGTATGCACTTTATTCAAATTTTGAACCGAGATATCTCCAACAGAAATTTTTAAACCCTCCTTTACCTCTTTTAAATTTGGTTTAAATAGGGTGCAGTTTTTGTACGCTAAAAAGTTTTTTTGTTTTGGATCAACGGCTGTTGGTATTCCTTTTGCATTACAATAATCAATCACCGAGGTAATAATATTAGGCGTCAATACCCCTTTATTGTAATCTTCTAAAATGATTAAGGAAGGATTTTCCGTATCTACATATTTATAAAAACTATTCAATAAAGCTGCTTCTTGCTCCGAAGTAATATCATTGGTATGCTCATGATCCAATCGCATCATTTGCTGATTGCGTCCCATGATACGTACTTTATTAGTGGTCACTCTGGTATCACTGCTATGTATATAGGAGGTATTGATTCCTTCCTTATTTAATAAGCTGTCTAATTCAGCGCCTTCTGCATCCTTTCCAATCACGGAGAACAAAGTAGTGGGTGCACCCAAGGCCCTCAAGTTTAAAGCGACGTTTGCAGCACCCCCAACGCGAGTTTCCTTACGTTGTAATGACACGACAGGAACGGGTGCTTCGGGTGAAATACGATCCACTACACCCCACCAATAGGTATCCAACATAATATCACCGACTACCCCAATTTTTGTTGTGGTAAAAGAACTAAATAAACTTTGGATATCATTAACAGTAATCATGCTAGGATGCCTTTTTTTTATTGCTTAAAGCGATATAATACAAAGGTAACCCCAAAAGCGTAATCCCCAAACCCCATAATGAATACTTAGGTTGCGCATATACCAAACCAACGCAAAATACACTGGCCATAATAATATAAATGATTGGTAAAACTGGATAACCAACGGCTTTATAAGGTCTTGGTAAATTGGGTTCTTTTTTTCTTAGTATAAATATGCCTATAATAGTAAGGATATAAAAAAGTACCCCTACAAATGAAACCATAGTTAACAAGTCGCCATATTTTCCACTTAAACATAATATAGACGCCACCAAAGCCTGTATCCATAAACCATAGGCAGGAACTTCGTTTTTATTTAACTCCCCTGTTTTCTTAAAAAACAAGCCATCCTTGGCCATCGTATAATAAACCCTTGACCCTGTCAATATTAATCCATTATTACAACCAAAAGTGGAAATCATAATCATCACTGCAATAACAATGGTGCCAATATTACCCATCACTTTATTGGCAGCTGCAATTGCCACACGATCATTCTCCGCAAAGGCAATTTCATTTAATGGAAGTACATGTAAATACATTAAATTAGTACTAATATAAATTAGCGTTACAATCGAGGTTCCTAAAAACAAACTTAACCCAATATTGCGTTGTGGATTTTTAATTTCGCCTGCAATGAATGTTACGGTATTCCATGAATCACTACTAAAAATTGATCCCACCATCGCCGCCGACATCAAACCAATTAAAGCAGTACCCCCCACTGGCAACCAGCTATTGGTCACAGCGCCATCAACAGCAGTGGTAACCACATTGGTTTGTGCACTAAAAGCATGCATCCAGTTTTCATTCCAATAACTATGCTCGGTAAATAAAAATCCAACAAGTACTAATCCAAATAATGAAATCAATTTGGTAAATGTAAATGTGTTTTGAATTATTTTCCCCTCCTTCACCCCTCTAGTATTGGTATAAGTTAAAAATATAATTAAACAAATAGCTAAAGCTTGCGCGGCTGAAATTTTAATAAATCCCAAATCAGCAATAATATTACTTTCTCCTACACTAGGTATTAAATAAGCAGTAAACTTACTAAAGGCAACAGCTACTGCTGCAATAGTTGCTGTTTGTATCACTGAGAAAAAGCTCCAACCATATAAAAAACCTACCAACGGATTATATGCTTTTTGTAAATAAACATATTGCCCTCCTGCTTTTGGATACATAGCACTTAACTCCCCATAACTCAACGCAGCAGTAATGGTCATAAAACCAGTCAACAACCAAGCCACTACCAACCATCCAGCCGATCCTACATTTCGGGTAATATCCGCACTTACAATAAAAATACCTGACCCAATCATACTACCCGCCACGATCATGGTCGCATCTAAAGCGCCTAATCTTGGTTTAAATTCCGAAGTTTCTGTTGTTGACATGATTTTTGATTGTGTGTGTGTAATTAAAAATCCTTCCCGTTGATTTGGAAAGGATTTATTTAAATTATTTATTTGATTTATGTTCCGAATTTAGCCCCTTAATAATATCCGAAGTGATATCATACGCCGTATCCTTATAATACATTAAATCAGGGTTACTTGAAAATATATAAGCGAACTCCTTATTCTTATTATATTTTTCTAAAAATTGCTCAATTCTTTTTTTAACCTCTTGTAATCTTTTAAAACTTTCCTCTTGCAACTCCTGTGATAATTGCTGTTCCTTATTGGTATAATTTTTTTCAAGCTGTGCTAATTCTTGTTGGCTACTAGCTACTTCCGCTTGCGATAAATAACGGCCATTTTTTTGTAGCGCTTGATATTTTTCAGCAAAGGCATTTTTCAAACCTGCTAACTGCTTTGCATTTTCCATATCCTTCACTTGTAAAGATGATTTCACTTCCTGAAAAAAGGAATAACTATTTTGAATAGAATCAATTTCAAAATAAGCCACTTTGGTTCCAGCCCCATTTAATGCTGTTGACTTAATTGGAATATTGGCACTATTAAAATGCAAAACATACAATACAATAACAGCGATTGCTAATACCCCATTGACTACCCAGTTGATTGACTTCATTATTCAATTTGTTTAATGTAATATACGGCAATTAATTATCGCCCTACCCTATAAAAATAAGAAAAAACGGAGGGATAAAAAATAAAA
>JAURIP010000175.1 GCA_030832695.1 Sediminibacterium sp.
AGCCGAACATATGTCAAGCAAGAAGCTGGACGTTATTAAAGGCAGCTACGAAAAGATATTGAAAATTGCTTTGGCACACCTTGAGGAAGATCCCAAGTATTACCACAAATTGAAAAAAGCCAAGCTATAGGCGAAAATAAAGTATCAGAATGTATTTTTGTTCCTAACTGTTGAGAAAGGAGTCTCAGGTGAAGTTCAAATACATGTTTATTCTGGTTTCTCTGCCATACTGGGTGGTCATTTTCTACAATCAAATGGAATACAGCAATCTCAAACGGCAAGTTTTGGCTAAGGAGTCCGTAGAAAAAGCTCAACAACTAGCGCAATATGCAAACTTTATCACTAAACAAAACAGTTTGTTTTTTGACACCAGAATGCAAATTTTGAAAACAAATATTAAATATAGAGATCAAATTTTATCAAATCTTAAAAAAACAACTGAGACTGTGCAAAAATATACCGAAGCATACACGAGAGCATATGACACTATGAATCTGGATAGAATAGGCGCTCTTCAATCATCTATCAATAAAAAAATGCAAGAATTACAGAATGTAATTGAAGAGTCTAAATGGTTTTTGGAAAAAAACAAAGAAGATTTGGAATTACGGTTTGCAATTCAAAAAGCATTACACGCATTAGCTGAGGCAAGAATTTCTTTTTAATTTCTTGTATTGTTCGAGTATATCGGTTTTTTCCATATGTTCTGCTTGTGTGTGGAATGAAAAATGACTAAAGAGACTGTCACCAAGTATTATATTTGTTTTTTGTAGTCGTTTAGGCTTATCGCAAGATAACCAATCTTCTTCATCTGCTCCTACACTGCCCTTAAATTCGTAAAACTCTTCCCCTAGCCAACTGATAACATTGATTGAACACCTTTTGTAATCTTCTAAAATGTGGTTTTTAAAAAAATATTTATGAACATCATTTTTATTTATCGCATTTAACAGGCACCTATGTTTTTTCTCGGCTACGTATGGAGTTTCCCAACCCACTTCATCCAAACAATCGTATCCGATGTTTTCTTCAATTTCCAATGCTTTATTTTTTTGGTGTAAATGATCACATATGCAGTTATTAATAATATTACCGTATACCAAAAAATACTCAGGATTGTTGATGCGAAAATTTACGAGATTTAACACTGAATTTTTATCCATCCAGACAACATCATCATCCAAACGAATATAAACAGTATCTTTTTTAGTACAATATTTAAAAAACTTATGAATTTGATAAGCGTTTCCAGTGGCCCCTTCAACCCTGACCACGTTTACTTTTTGATAATTGTGATGCAGGAAATTAATATACTCAATATCTTCCTTTTTATTGGTATTTTGCCAAAGCTGCCACTCGTCAATCAGAGGATTATTGATGATGTAATCTTTCAGGACCTCCAAATATTTTTTGCGACCTGATGGAGTGACTGCTACAATTTTTTTATAGTGATACATTATTCTCCCAAAAAATCAATGTTATCAGACTTGATAAAAGTAATCGATGGAGTAAAACCGTCATCTGGGAACATTCCAAGACTCTGTTCTTCACGAATAATTTTTTCGATGCTTTTGCCATATTTTCTCGCCACAGACATTTTCACTATGACCATTTGCATCATTTTCTTCTTATGAGGTATAAAATATACTGTAAGTCCTTCTTTGCCATTTATTCTGAATCTTTCTATTTCACGATATTCATAATATCTTTCTAAATACTCATCTTGTGATCTCAGAATCTTATCCTGACTGTCCCGGTCTGTCCTGTACATGTGTGCCAAATCACCTTCATGTGGCTCTTCTTCAGTCGGAGCCCAGTCAAGAATATCTCCGTCACAATACGGATAGTACGGACAACAGATATAATCTATTTCAGGTCCTGCCACAACTTTATAATCCTTTATTAAAAACACAGACTCGCATTGCATGCACTTGCGTTTGTTTTCCAAATTAGTATGACCATCAACCGGGCTATATTGCTCCAAATATTTTTGTTTGTCCTTAATATACAATTCTCTAGCACCACCACCCATTTCAAAATCTTCTAGTCTGTGGTCGTGTTCTTTATGAATTTTGATTCTTCTACCTAAAAATTTTTTGAAGTTATCGTCTGGGATAAAATCAAACCATAGTGCTCCCGAATTTTCTGATACAATCATTTCCCCAGATATACTGTCAAACTGCTCTAAAAGTTCAATTAAACGTGTTTGCAGTCCTTTCACAGTCACGTCACATTCAAATAAATCAACGTCACTAATTGAACTGCTGATAATAACTCTGCTTTTGCCAAAATACTTTTTCACGAAAGTGATAATTTCTCCACCAGCTAGTGCAACATCATCAAAATCATAAATCATCATTTTGCCCCCAATAATATTATAGAAATTTTCTGATTATTCATAAAGTGACTATATTAAAATAATTATGTTTCTGAATAAAAAAGTAGTAGTTGTAACTCCAGCAGGCAGACGACAATCCCTGAGTATATTGGCAAAATATGTCTTGCCAAATTCTATTGTTGATGAATGGCACCTGTGGTTAAACACAAAAAACAGTAAAGACAAGGGTTATATTGAATCATTAAGCCACCCTAAAATTAAAATAATACAAAAACCGGGCACAAACGGACATTGGAACTCAATACACAAATTTTTTCCGAATTGTATAGAAGATAATACTGTTTATATCAGAATTGATGATGATGTTGTTTGGATGGAATATTACTCATTACAAAAACTTGTAGAGTTCAGAATAAAAAACCCAGAATTTTTCCTAGTGTACGGCAATATTGTAAACAATTCTGTTTGTGATTATATTCATCAAAATTATCAAAAAGTTATTGAAACAAGTGAATTTTTTGGATTTGACTGGTCAGATCATAATGGTATCATTTGCCCTAATGTAGCGATTAAAAAACACATGAATTTACTGCAAAGAATACACGATAATACTTACGACAAATATTACTTTCCTAATCACTGGACGATGCCATTTGATGCAAGGTTCTCCATCAACGTTATAAGCTGGCTGGGAGAAGAATTTGCCGCATTTCAAGGCAAGGTAGGACCAGACGAAGAACAGTGGTTATCTGTCACCAAGCCAACACAGTTAAATAAAATAAACATCATCTGCGGAACGACACTTTTTTCGCACTACGCATTTAATATACAGCAATACAGGCTTAGTCAAACGAATATCTTGCAATTATACGATAATCTATCAAATGGAATTATAGATTTACCATATTTCGACTGGGAACAGCTGTCCTGCGATTGCGATTTTAAGGAACTAAATAAAATTTTTCCGAAACAATACTAAATGCCTGCGCAAACATCTTCAGGCGTGCCAATTAAAAACTTCATAGCAGTCAAGTATATGTTATATTTTTCTAATTCCTCAATGGATATCTCAATTTTATATCCAGATAGAACGTACATCATGTGCCTGTCCAGTCCAGAAAAACCACGAGTTCCATAAAGAACTTTTTGTGGTTTCATAGCTTCATTTTCAAGCAAATGACATTCTGGATTGCTGGTCCAAGGCACCAATACATAGTTTGTGCCCTTCTTGCCAGAAATCATCCAAGTACTCCAAGGCAGAGGATCTTCTTCCCCCTCCAAGGGGACTTTGTCGAATTGTTTTGAAAATAAATAAGCATCGGCTTCTTCCACGCCTTTATTGCTGATGATATCATACCATTTGTATCTATCAGCCGGTTTGGTCAAGCCGAGTACCATGGAATCTTCATAAATTAATCCAATTAGGTCGGTGTACATAGTGTCTCCTGTCTATCCATAGTATCTATAGAGGAACTACTTGGCTTTCGAGATCACTCGTTCACAAGGACCAGTATAATCGCTTTTAAGAGCCGTTACTTGCCCAATCCATGTAGCGCCCTTGATATCTCTTAAAAAGTAAGCAGTTGGCAGCACAACCTTGTCACCAACCTTCAATTTAAGATCGGTCTCGTAAGTGTAATTGCCAACCATAATCCTTTTCATGTCAGACTCCTTTCACATCGTGATTAAGCCTATGATGCGTCGAAATGATCGCATCCAAAGGCTTTAAATCCCTATTTACCTCATAACTATCAATCCAACGCCATTCAACCCTTTTGTCTGGACCAAGGTGAACCCTTCTCCAGTGGGCCTCACGAGTATGCCATCGCTGACGACTGCCGGTGCCTGTCATGCCCGATCCAGATGGCATGGTGAGAGTAGGCAGCTTCATCGTTACTTTGTCTGCTGTAAACGACAAACCGGCACCATGTCTAGGTAAAATGTCCTTAACTTTTTGTCTATGCTTACGACCTTCATCTTCATACTTTTTGCCAAGCGGAGCAGACCAGTCCTTCATGGTTGATACCATCAAGGCATTAATTG
>JAURIP010000271.1 GCA_030832695.1 Sediminibacterium sp.
AGAACACTTGACCGATCCTAATATTAATTTTGAAAAAGAAGTGTCTACTACAAAAGCAAATGAGTGGGAAGAAATAACTTTTGACTATAGTACGATTAATGCTGCCAATAAATACCATAAAGTGGTATTTATATTTGACCTAGGTACCATAGGAGACGGATCTTCTAATTTTACTTTTTACTTTGATGATATAAAACTTAACTAACGAATAATACAATACGTTATGAAAAATAAATTTAAATTACTTAGTTTGTTCAGCTTGTTAGTAATCCTTGGGTTCACTAGCTGTCAAAAAGAAGAATATAGTTTTGGTAGCATGAAAACTCCCACGGCTTTAGTGTTAACCACTACTGTTGCTGGCGTCGATAATGCCAACCCAGCTGGTAATGGTACTGGCGTAGTCACTATTAATGTGAAAGCAACAGATGCCCTTACTTATAAAGTGGATTTTGGGGATGGTAATACAGAAATGGTGCCATCTGGCGTCATTACTTACAAGTATACCAGTCCTGGCACTAGTGACTATAATATTACTGTTAATGCCATTGGAACTGGCGGTATTATTTCAAATACTAGTAAAAAAATCACTGTATATGTTGCATTTACTATTCCTACTGCAATTTTACAAAACTTAACCGGAGGATCTTCTAAAATATGGATGTGTGATAAAGCGGCAGATGCACATTTTGGTGTGGGACCATCTGACGCGTTTGCTCCAATATGGTATGCAGCAGGTCCTAACTCTCGTGCTTCTGATGGTTTTTATGATGATGAAGTTACTTTTAGTAAGGATGCAAATAATAATGTCTCTATGGATCTAGATAATAAGGGAACTACCTTCGTTTTGGGTGCAGCCGTTTCTTATTATGGATTAAGTGGCCCTGAGGCTCAATACCCCATTGCAACAAAAGGCGTTAAACGATTATCGTTTATGGACGCTACTTCCGCAAGCACCGCTGCTAATTCTACACGAATTCAGTTTATGGTACCCGGTAATGGATTGGTATTAATTGGTATGGGCAGTAATAAATACGAAATATTAGCTTTGACTTCAACTACCATGATTTTGAGAACCATTGGCGCTGATGGAAATTCTTGGTATGAAAAATTAAAGGTTAAATAAAGGCATTGCATGAGATTATTAATGACTTGTCTGTTGAGCTTTTGGTTTTTGGGCTGCAGTAAAGGTGGTGATAGTGGATCTGGTACTACAGATGTAGGACCTAGTAATCTTAGCGTTAAGCCAACTGTTAGCACAGATAATTCTGGTAATGTAAGTTTTATAGCCACTGCAACCAATGCAGTAAGCTATGAATATGATTTTGGCAATGGTCAATATCAAAATTCCACTACTGGATTGGTAACCTATAAGTATACTGCTTCAGGAACTTATACAATTACTGTCAAAGCAAAGAGTTCAACAGGCAAGACAATCTCAGCCACTACCAATGTTACTATTGTGGTGGCGTTATCATTAATATGGTCTGATGAATTTAATACAGCTGGTGCACCCGATGCTTCCAAATGGGGATATGATATTGGTGCAGGTGGTTGGGGGAATAGTGAATTACAGTATTATACGAATCGTACCGATAATGTTCTAGTGTCGAATGGTACTTTAAAAATCATTGCTAAAAAAGAAGCATATTCCGGAAGTAGTTATACATCGGCTCGTTTAATATCCAAAGGCAAATTTTCATTTCAATATGGCAAAGTAGAAATTTCTGCTAAACTTCCTGGAGGTATCGGTACTTGGCCCGCTATTTGGATGTTGGGTGATAATTTTACAACAGCTGGTTGGCCTACTTGCGGTGAAATTGATATCATGGAACAAAAGGGAAGCGATATGAATCGTATTTATAACACTTTACATTATTTAGGTAATTCTGGTGGCAGTGCCATTGGTACTTCGTATTTAATAGATAATGTGACTACTGGATTTCATAAGTATGGACTTATTTGGACTAGTGCAAGTTTACAATTTTTAGTAGATGATGTAGTCCGCTATACATTCGTGAATGCGAACAATTTGCCTTTTAATCAAAAATTTTTCTTGATTTTAAATATGGCTATGGGGGGAACTTTCGGAGGCAATATAGATGCTGCATTTAATAGTGCGCTCATGGAAGTGGATTATGTAAGAGTGTATCAATAATAATAGGTTTCACTTTTATAGTTAAGAATATTTCTTTTCTAAAAAAGCCTATGGCTAATTCACTACTTGCGATTTTAAATTAATTATTAATTACAACAATGAAACGTTTTAACATATTTCAAATTTTTATATCTCTATTTTGCGTTTTGATATTACAATTACAATTAGATGCACAATCAAATAAAAAAGTATTATTTTTTGATGATTTCACAAGTGCCAATTTAGACCGTTCCAAATGGAATGTAATTATAACAGGGGATCATTTCAATGATGAACTACAGGCATACATTGATTCTGCCAGCACTTTGTTTCTAGAAAATGGATGCTTAGTCTTTCGTCCCCAATATTCTCCTGGTTTTATCACCAAGGACGGCAAACGCTTTGATTTTACTTCAGCACGTATTACGACTCAAAACAAATTTGATTTTGCTTATGGTACTGCCGAAGCTAAAATAAAATTAACCAAAGGTTCGGGATTGTGGCCTGCTTGGTGGATGTTAGGAAATCAAATTTGGCCGGCCACTGGCGAAATTGATATCATGGAAAATATTGGTGAATCTGATTGGGCGAATGTGGCAGTTCATGGACCAGGATATAGCGGAGAAACACCTTTTGTGAATCGTCAATATTTTAATGCTTCTAATGATGTTACTAACTGGCATGTATATGCCGTGGAATGGTCACCTACCGAAATGATTTTTAAATATGATGGTATTGTCATGTATAAGGTGTCTAAAACAATGATCAATCATTACGGCAAATGGGTATTTGATGAGCCCAAACATTTACTATTAAACTTTGCAGTGGGTGGCATTTACCCTGCAAAAATTAATGGCATTAAAGGAAAAGGG
>JAURIP010000302.1 GCA_030832695.1 Sediminibacterium sp.
ACCGCAATAAATTTGTTTAAAATATTTTTTGAATTAGAAAAAAGTATATTTAATATTGTGAAGGGAATTCAATTCCCGTACTTACTAACCCATCCATATACGAGGTCCTCTTGAGCATTCAGGAGGACTTTGTTTTTTCATACTACTGTAAAAATGGAATATTATTTAATATACAAGCCTTATCAAGTTTTATCGCAGTTTACATCGTCGGATGGTAAATTATGCTTAAAAGATATTTTGAATGTACCCAAGGATGTTTATCCAGTAGGTCGATTAGATTATGATAGTGAAGGTTTATTGTTATTAACGAATGATACCAGTATAAATCATCAATTATTACATCCAAAATTTGCACATGCACGAACTTATTGGGTGCAAGTGGATGGTGCAATTACCCATGATGCAATAGAAGCACTATCTAAAGGCGTGACCATTTCAGTAGATGGTAAAACCTATGATACTAAAAAAGCGATACTTAAAATATTACCCGATGGCTTAGCGATACCTGAAAGAAATCCGCCCATTCGAGTGCGAAAAAGCATTCCTACGAGCTGGGCATCCATACAACTTACCGAAGGTAAAAATAGGCAGGTCCGTAAAATGTTTGCAAGTGTTGGATTTCCGGTAGTAAGATTAATTCGGTCCCAAATTGGACAGTTTTCTATAGCGCAAATGCAGCCCGGCGATTGCCTATCGCTCAGCTTTGAGGAGGTTCAAAATGCTTTATTCGTTAATTGATCCTTAAGTTTTACTTTTGTACTATAATATATACCATCCATGAGTCAATCATTGTCAGAACAAGAAATCATTAGGCGCGAAAAATTACAACAATTAGAAGCTGCAGGCATCAATCCCTATCCAGCGCCTTTATATCCGGTGACCCACTATTCAAGTGATATAAAGCAAAATTATACGGAGGAAACCAAGGAACTATTTGCGGCGGTTTGTGTTGCGGGTCGTATTATGAGTGTGAACGATAAGGGTAAAGTGTTATTTGTAAAGATTCAAGACGACAAGGGGATTTTTCAATTATATATAAAGAGAGATGAAGTTTGTCCGGACGAGGATAAAACCTATTGGGATATAATGACTAAAAACGCCATGGACTTAGGGGATATTTTAGGTGCAACTGGATATGTGTTTGTTACCAAAACGGGTGAAACCTCATTACATGCAAATACCATTACTTTATTAGCAAAGTCATTAAAGCCATTACCGGTGGTGAAGCGGGATGAAGATGGACATGTATTTGATGCAGTGACTGATCCTGAATTTAGATACCGTCAACGCTATGCTGATTTAATTATTAATCCAGATGTAAAGGAAACCTTTGTAAAGCGTACTTTATTAATGACCACCATTCGGGAGTTTTTAAATACGCGCGGTGCATTAGAGGTGGATACACCTGTATTACAAGCCATTCCTGGCGGTGCTGCTGCTAGGCCCTTTACAACACATCATAATGCACTAGATGTTCCATTTTACTTGCGTATTGCGAATGAATTATATTTAAAGCGATTAATTGTCGGTGGTTTTGAATGGGTGTATGAGTTTAGCCGCAACTTTAGAAACGAAGGAATGGACCGTACACATAACCCAGAGTTTACCGTGTTAGAATGGTATACTGCTTACAAAGATTATTTCTGGATGATGGAAATCACAGAACAATTGTTTGAAAAGATTGCAATGACCTTACATGGAAAAACAGCACTAACAGTAGGCGATACCACCATCAATTTTAAAGCGCCGTTTCGTCGTATTACTATTATGGAGGCAATACAGGAAAATACGGGTATTGATATTTCAGCAATGGATGAAGCAGGATTAAGAGCCGTTTGCAAGCAATTAAATATTGATGTACCAACCACTATTGGCAAGGGTAAATTAATAGATGAAATTTTTGGAGCCACAAGTGAATCTAAATATATCCAACCCACTTTTATCATTGACTATCCAGTGGAGATGAGTCCGCTAACTAAAAAGCACCGTTCAAAAGAAGGCTTGGTAGAGCGTTTTGAATTAATGGTGAATGGAAAAGAATTAGCGAATGCTTATACGGAATTAAATGATCCTATTGATCAACGCAAGCGTTTCGAGGATCAAATAGCACTCATGGAAAGAGGAGATGATGAAGCGATGTTTATTGACCATGACTTTTTAAGAGCATTAGAATATGGTATGCCGCCTACATCGGGTATTGGTATAGGGATAGATCGTTTATGTATGATGATGTTGAATCAACCATCCATACAAGATGTATTATTCTTTCCGCAAATGCGCCCGGAGACATTTGACTAATCTCTGTACCCTCGATGCGCCCGTTTATTGGGCGCCTCGAAAAAATCATAAGATGAAATTATAGAGATTAATTATTTTCTTAGAAAAAATCATAAGAGGTTAAAGTAAAAGAAGCGTAAATTTTATTTAGCGCTTCTTTTACAAACTAATCTCTATAATTCAGAGCGGGTTTTATATCACCTAATAGGGCTTTGTATTTATAATCTCCAATGGATGATTTAAGTTCTTGTGTTGCTTTTTGAATTAACAAAGGATTACTCATTAAATCAATTGCAGTTAAAGCCATTGCTTTACTAGCCACCAACATTCCCTTAGTTCCAATCTCTGTTCCACCAGCAGCTACTGCTTGCCAGCTATG
>JAURIP010000032.1 GCA_030832695.1 Sediminibacterium sp.
CTACAGGTATTATTTAAGCAATTAAGTGAAATGCGCAAAACAATTCATATTCCAGTAGTATTAATGGGGTATATGAATCCAATTTTGCAATATGGTTTTGAAGCTTTTTGCGCGCGCGCAAAGGAAGTGGGCGTGGATGGGCTTATTTTACCTGACCTGCCTTTGTTTGAGTTTGAAAACAGCTATGGAAAAACTATAAAAAATAATGGGCTTGATTTCATTTTCCTAGTCACACCAGAAACGCCAGAAGAAAGATTAAGAAAGTTAGACAGCTTAAGTTCAGGTTTTTTATATGCTGTAAGTTCATCGGCTACCACTGGTAAAGACAAAGATTTTTCGCAAGTGGCACTATATTTGGAAAGGCTGCAACAAATGAATTTGAAAAATCCAATCTTAGTCGGATTTGGGATCAAGGATAAGCAAACATTTGATGCTGTGAATGAATTTTCAAATGGGGCGATTATTGGGTCAGCTTATATCAAAGCTTTGGCTGAGGGGGAAGAGGTGGGTGTGACAACCAAGCAATTTTTAAATAGTGTTTTGGGAAATTAATTGACAATGAATACAGTTATTATACAATATAATGCAGGCAATATTCAATCCGTGTTATACGCATTGGAAAGAATTGGCATGACAGCAGTGGTAACTGATGACCCAACATTGATACAATCTGCAGATAAGGTAATTTTTCCAGGAGTGGGCGAAGCCAGTACCGCGATGCAATATTTAAAGGAACGTAAGTTGGATAAATTAATCCCCCAATTAAAACAACCTGTATTAGGTATTTGTCTTGGTATGCAATTGATGTGTAGCCATTCCGAAGAAAATGATACCCCCTGCTTAGGAATTTTTGATGCTCAGGTTAAAAAGTTTTCAACTGCCGTACCTGCGCTTAAAATACCACAAATGGGATGGAATACTATTTGTGATTTTAAAACCGATTTATTTACCTCCGTTCCAGAAAATAGTTTCGCCTATTTTGTGCATGGTTATTATGCAACAATTGGGAGGCATACCATTGCCAAAACTGATTACATACTAACTTATAGCGCAGCCTTACAAAAAGATAATTTTTATGGGGTGCAGTTTCATCCTGAAAAGTCGGCCTTGGTAGGAGAACAAATTATTAAAAACTTTATCGCACTTTAAACAAAACATAAATATGCAAATTATTCCAGCCATTGATATTATTGAAGGAAAGTGTGTTCGTTTAACGGAAGGTGACTATGCGCAAAAAAAAATATACAATGAAAATCCATTGGAAGTGGCAAAGGCTTTTGAGGGGATTGGTTTAATGCGGTTGCATTTGGTTGATTTAGATGGTGCAAAAGCAGGCGAGGTGGTGAATTGGAAAGTATTAGAAAAAATTGCCACTCAAACTTCATTGAAGATTGATTTTGGCGGAGGCATTAAAAAAGAAGCAACTTTAAAAATGGTATTGGAATCGGGTGCTACTTATGCGACCATTGGAAGTTTGGCAGTAAAAAATCCGGAATTATTTCAGGAATGGATCGCCAGGTTCGGGGCAGAAGTTTTTATGTTGGGCGCTGACGTTTTTGAAGAAAAAATTGCCATCGGTGGTTGGTTGGAAAAAACCAATATTGCCGTATTTGATTTTATGAAAATGTATATGGACAAAGGGGTAAGCCAAATGTTTTGTACAGATATTAAAAAGGACGGAAAACTACAAGGACCTTCGATTGAATTGTATGAAAAAATCATCAATCAATTTCCCACTTTAAATTTAATTGCAAGTGGCGGGGTGAGTTCCTTGGATGATTTAATTGAATTGGAGGAAATTGGCTGTAGTGCAGCAATAGTAGGAAAGGCGATTTATGAAAATAAAATTACAATCAATGATTTGGCAAATTTTAATTAAGGTGGCTAAATTAAAAAATATTACATGTTAACCAAACGAATCATACCCTGTTTAGATATCAAAGATGGCCGAACCGTTAAAGGGGTCAACTTTGCTGAATTGCGGGATGCAGGAGATCCGATTGAATTAGCTGCGCTATATGCATTACAAGGCGCTGATGAATTAGTTTTTTTGGATATTACTGCAACGGTAGAAAAAAGAAAGACCTTAAGTGAGTTGGTCAATAAAATCGCACATAAAATTAATATCCCATTTACTGTGGGGGGAGGAATAAAAACCGAGGAAGATGTAAGTATATTATTACAAAATGGAGCTGATAAAATTTCTATAAACACTGCAGCCTATCTAGATCCTACAATTATTCAAAGCTTTGCAAAAAATTTTGGTAGTCAATGTGTGGTTTTAGCGATTGATACCAAATATGAAGCAGATGGAAACTGGTATGTTTATTTAAACGGAGGTCGTCAAAAAACAGATACCTTAACTACGGAGTGGGCAAAAAAAGCGGTGGATTTAGGGGCCGGTGAAATATTATTGACTTCCATGAACCATGATGGTACCAAACAAGGTTTTGCATTAGATATTACAGCAACAATATCATCTAGCTTGCCTGTCCCTATTATTGCATCAGGCGGTGGCGGAGTATCTTCCCATTTTTATGATGTTTTTACTACAGGCAAAGCCGATGCGGCATTGGCGGCAAGCATATTTCATTATAAGGAATTGGCAATACCAGATTTAAAACAATATTTAAATAATAAAGGAATACCTATTCGTCTTTAAGTTTATTTCGAACCCAAACTTTAATTAATTTTACTTATGAATATCAATTTTACAAAATATGCGGATGGGTTGGTGCCTGCTATTATTCAAGATGTAAACACTAAAAATGTGTTGATGCTGGGTTTTATGAATCAGGCGGCAGTGGATGCAACTATTTCACTAAAGAATGTTACATTTTTTAGTCGTTCAAAAAATAGGTTATGGACGAAAGGGGAGGAAAGTGGCAATTTTCTTCAATATATAAGTATGGCGCTTGACTGTGATCAAGATACTTTACTCATTCAAGCGGTTCCATTAGGTCCAGTTTGTCATAACGGGACAGCGACTTGCTGGGGTGAGGATGCAGAAAATGATTTTTCATTTTTACATCAATTGGAGCAAATCATTGGGTCACGTAAAAATGCAGATCCTTCGAGTTCCTATGTTGCTAGTTTATTCGCTAAGGGGATTAATAAGATTGCCCAAAAAGTAGGTGAGGAAGCAGTCGAATTAGTGATAGAAGCCAAAGACAATGATGCAAAATTATTTTTAGATGAATCTGCTGATTTATTTTTCCATTACATGATTTTATTACAAGCAAAGGGCTACCAGCTTAGCGATATTGCAAAAGTGTTAAAACAAAGACATCAGGGTTAAATTACTTATATTTACATTTCAATTTTTTAAATGATACTTATGAAAAAATGGATAATTTGGTTTTTAGTAATGTGTATTTATACAAATTTAAGTGCACAGGGAATTGTTATTAATGGGGAATTAAAAAATTTACCAGACAGTACGGTGGTAACTTTATTGGATGGGATGGGTAATAAAGAAGTTGCATCAGTAAAGGCAATGGGCGGAAAATTTGAATTAAAAGCGAGTACTAATTTTACCAGCATCTTTATTATTGGATTTAGTGGCATACAAGCAAAGCTTCCTTTATTTATTAATAATGAGAAAGTAAGTTTCTCCGGGGATATTCTAACGCCTAATGCCATTCAATACCAAGGCTCACCAAGTCACAGTTTATATCAATCCTATATGGCAGTGATGAATCCAAAGATGGAAGCTTATTTCAAAAATTTAGGGGCAGTGCAAGGAGAGAAAAATGAAAAAACGAAGGACTCCTTGACGCAAATTGCAGAAAGTCAGTCAAAGGATTTAATTTTTACTTATGAAAATATGAGTAGAATTAATAATTCATCTCCAGTAACTACTTTTTTTTTATTCCAATATGCTAATATATTCCCATCGGTTAAAGACCAGTTGTCCAGCTATTATGAATTGCTAAAAGGGGATGCCATAACAGGACCTTTTGCTGACGTTATTAGCAAAACCTTAGCATCTAGTAGTTTTGGCAAAATAGGGTCTGCTATGCCTGATTTTACGCAAAATGATCAGAATGGCAAACCGGTTCGCTTATCCTCATTTAAGGGAAAATATGTATTGGTTGATTTTTGGGCAAGCTGGTGCGGACCCTGTCGCGCTGAAAACCCAAATCTGGTGAAAGCATACAATACCTTTAAGTCAAAAAATTTCACCATATTAAGTGTCAGTTTAGATAACAATAAGGATAAGTGGTTGGAGGCAATCAAAAAAGATGTATTGACTTGGACGCATGTAAGTGATTTAAAGTATTGGCAAAATGAAGTTGCCGTTCAATTTGGTATTCAAAGTATTCCAGCTAGTTTCATTTTAGATCCCACAGGAAAAATTATAGGAAGAGATTTAAGAGGTGCTGACTTAGATACATTTTTAAGTAAAAATTTGAAATAGCAGTATAAAAATTTGGATATAACATTTCAGAATATATAAACTTAAAAAGCCTTGAATCACTTCAAGGCTTTTTTGTATTCAGCTTCTTCAAAACCTAATAAAATGACTTTGCCATTGATACTTAGTAGTGGACGTTTAATAATGGATGTTTTTTCGATCATTAAAGCAATGGCTGCTTTTTGGGTGGTAATTTTTGCCTGCACTTCGGGGGCGAGTTGTCGCCAAGTGGCTCCTTTTTTATTGACAAGCGCTTCCCAACCCACTTGTTTGCACCAATCAGTGAGTAATGCACTTGTTATACCTAGCTTTTTGTAATCATGAAATTCGTAGGTAATTTTTTTTACTTTTAACCAGTCCAAAGCTTTTTTTACTGTGTTGCAATTAGGAATTGCATATACTTTTAATTCGCTCATTTGAATTACTTTATATATTTTTTTGCTAACCAGCTTTCTGCTATTGGTTGCAACCAATGGGCTTCCATCTCTGCTTTGTTATTAACTAAATTATTAAAATATAAGCTATCATTGGTTAATAAACCATTCTCAATAGCATAGCCTACTTGTGCCAATGGAATGGTTTCTACTTTGTTCTTTACCCAAAATGCGAGTAGTTCTCTATTAAACATTTGTAATTGAAATCTTTTTTCAATTTCTTTAATAATATGAACTGAACTATCAGTACTGCATCCACCCACCGTGGTGTGTGATTCATCCGCCATGATAACAATAAACTGTCCATATAAAATAGTGGCAAACCCTTTAACATTTGCGCCATGACTTTTCCATATATCTGTAAAATCTTCTAAGATGGTTTCAATTTCGAAAATTTCACTCATGCTAAATAATCGGTTGGATTGGTAGATCCATACCTTAGATTGTGGGTGAAAATTTGCTGGAAAAATATTGGGTAAATGTACTTTCATGATGCTTAAATTATATGATTGCTTGTGCGACTATTTCTGCGATGTCTAAAACTGCTGGGTCATGCTGATTTTCGGCAACTTTTAATCCATCGGATAACATGGTATTGCAAAAAGGGCATGCACTTGCCACAAAATCAGTAGCCGTTGCCCTTGCTTCTTCAGCACGCTCAGTATTAATCCTCTTATCTCCTTTTTCTTCTTCTTTGAACATTTGTGCGCCACCAGCACCACAACACAAACCTTTGGATTTACATCTTTTCATTTCCTTTAATTCCATGTCCAAACTTTCCAATACTTTTCTCGGGGCTTCATATATTTCATTTGCCCTGCCTAAATAACAGCTATCGTGGTAAGTAATGGTTTTTCCTTTCCATTCATTACTATCAGTAAATTTAATTTTTCCTTGTTCAATTAATTCTTGTAAAAATTGGGTATGATGTATGACATCATAATTACCTCCAAGTATGGGATATTCGTTTTTTAAAGTATTAAAGCAATGGGGGCAGGTAGTTACAATTTTTTTGATATTGTAACCGTTTAATATTTGGATATTTTGATAAGCCATCATTTGAAACATGAATTCATTACCAGCGCGCCTTGCAGGATCGCCTGTGCATGCTTCTTCTTTTCCTAAAATAGCATATTTAACGCCAGCTTTATGTAAGATAGTAGCAAAAGCCTTTGTAATTTTTTGCGCTCTTTGGTCAAAGCTGCCAGCACAACCTACCCAAAATAAAATTTCAGGTTGTTCGCCACTTGCCATCATTTCCGCCATTGTAAATATCTTCATAAAATTGTTTTTATGCCTTTGTCCATGCATCACGGTCATCAGGAGAAAACTTCCATGGTGCATAATTATTTTCAATATTACTAAACATACTATTCCATTCTTGTGGGGCATTGCTTTGCTCCATCACGAGTGATCTTCTTAATTCAATGATAATATCCAAGGGAGAAATGCTAATTGGACATTCCTGCACACATGCATTACAGGTAGTGCATGCCCTTAATTCCTCCACGGTAATATAGTCATGTAACAATGTTTTGCCATCTGGAACAAAAACTTTGTTTATTGCTATATTTTTTGAGATGGTTTCAATTCGATCTCTGGTTGCCATCATTATTTTACGTGGGCTTAATAATTTCCCAGTGCTATTGGCTGGGCATGCATCTGTGCATCTACCACATTCAGAGCAACTATAAGCGTCCATTAAATTTTTCCAACTCAATTCGGTGGCTTCCTTGGCGCCAAAGCTTTCAGGTGCTGCAGCATTTGTAGGTGCTAACTCAGGTTGCATGGCATACAATACTTCATTTTGTATATCAGGCATATTATGGATTGTACCACTTGGTATCAGTGGCGCATAATAGGCATTGGGAAAAGCTAAAACGATGTGCAAATGCTTTGAGTAAGGTAGGTAATTCATAAAGGAATAAATACCAATGATATGCAACCACCATGCTGTCTTCTCAACAAGCAGCAATTGTTCCTGACTATAATTTGCCGTTAACCATGAGGTGAAATTTTTTGAAACAATAAAGCTTACTTCATGATCGGCTGCATTCATCAGTAGGAATAAGCTCATCAATACTATTTCAATAATTAAAATATAATTAGCATCAGAGCGAGGCCATCCTTCCAAGTCCTTACTGATAAATCTTTTTAATTTTATAATATTTCTTCTGATTAAAAAAACCACACATGCAATGGTGACCAATAGTGCTAGAATTTCAAATGTATTGATTAAGAAAGTATACAACCCGCCCATGCTTTTTGAAAATACACGATGCGTGCCTAAAATACCATCTACAATAATTTCAAGCAATTCAATATTAATAATAATGAATCCGATGTATAGGATTAAATGTAAAACTGCAACAATGGGTTTTTGAAACATCTTTTTTTGGCCTAAGGCCAATAAAATTACATTCCGCCATCTTTGTCCCGGGTGGTCATTTAAATC
Organism: Sediminibacterium sp.; assembly: GCA_030832695.1. The sequence continues at coordinate 7,307 of JAURIP010000032.1, forward strand.
AGCTGTTTTTCCTAATAAGATACTGCGCCTAATACGCAATATTTTTTTTGCAAATATCCCAAAAGAGAGCAGGGTAATAAGAGTAAAAATGATTTCTGAAATTAAACCCATATGGTGTTTTTTCGCTTTTAGGGATACACAAATTTAACCCATTTATAAAGTCATACAGAACAACTTGGCCTTAAATTTTCTAAATTAATAATAAAGCCATTGACTGCTCCATTTGCCATTGCTTAGAATCAGGGTGGGGGCCGGAAATTTAATCGCATTTAATACAAAAAACATTGATTTTACCCACTTTTTTTTAGTTGGAATTTTCTCAAAATCAACATCCAAGGAAAGGTACCATTGTTGGTATCTTTTGATATCATCTCGAACAATATCTCCATTGGGACTTGGCCAATTATTGCCATATCCGCCAAACATATTGTCCGCGCCATAACCAACAGCAATATTTAACCATTTTGGGACGGGAAGTTGGTTGTTAAAATCATGCAAGTTGGCACTTAGCCAATAGGTTTGTGCATTATAATCTTTGAATAATCTTTCAGTAAATACGGAACCAAAAAAATCATTGGTTCGATCCTGCAACTGTTTGTCACCATATTTATTGTAGTGTGCGCTCAATTTTAATCTAACACGTTGTTTTTTCCATAACAATTCTTGGCCCATCCATAGTCCAACGCCAATAGTGTTGCTTCCTATATCAGACCAGCTCCAGCCCCATTGGGTTGAATAACCGTCCAAGGTTTCAATAACTGTTTGGTAAGCCAAACCTGAAAATCCTGCCAACAAAACTGCTTTTTTATGTTTTACGCCAGCCCATTCCCAGGTCCTAAAACTTAATCTAGATAAGTTGTATGCGGTGTAGGCATGTCCTACTTTATCCATATCCAACCATTCTCCTGCATCATTATAATAATGAAAACTACTTTTAGGGTAGCCAGCGTACCAAATTTTATTTAGTCCGATCATAGAAGCGCCATAGCCCAGGCCTTGAAGTGAGGAGACTAAGCGCAATCTTTTTTTAAAGTTGGGGTTATTCGAAACACCTGTATCTAAGCCGGGTTCGTTGTTTTTATTAGCAGTAGTAATTATTATACTTGAATCAGCAGTTTGACCAATACTGACATGGGCAATTAAAAACAGGGAAATAAATAAGATTGTAATTAACTTCATGTTATTATATATCAAAATTAAACATTAAAATTAATAATCCCCCTTTGCGAATTGGTGGATTTGCAATTATTGCTTAAAATTGCCATTAAACAAGGAACTATGAGTGAAATGATTGAATTGAATGTGCAGCGCTGGTTGTCCGGAAATTATGATGCAAATACAAAACAAATTATTCTTGATTTACAAGCGAATAATAAAGAAGAATTACAAGATTCATTTTATAGAAATTTGGAATTTGGTACTGGCGGATTAAGGGGTATTATGGGGGTGGGGACCAATCGAATTAATAAGTACACGATTGGCATGGCGACGCAAGGGTTTTCTAATTATTTACTTAAAACTTATCCGAACGAATCAATAGCTGTTGCCATAGGACATGATAGTAGAAATCATTCCCGATTTTTTGCTGAAACTACAGCGCAGGTATTTGCGGCCAATGGAATTAAAGTTTTTTTATTTGCAGCATTAAGGCCTACACCTGAATTAAGCTTTGCCATCAGGCAGCTTAAATGTAAAGCAGGTGTTGTTTGCACCGCATCGCATAATCCGAAGGAATACAACGGCTATAAAGCCTATTGGGATGATGGAGGTCAATTAGTGCCACCCCATGATAAAAATGTAATTACGGAAGTGGAAAGTATTCAAAGTGTAGATGAGGTGAAGTGGTCAGGTGGCGAACAAAATATTCAGTTATTGGGGGATGCAATGGATCAGGATTATATCAAAATGCTTACCTCATTAAGTGTGTATCCTGAAATAATTGCGCAACAAAAGGATTTAAAAATTGTGTATACGCCCATTCACGGTACAGGAATTACTTTGGTACCTAAAGTGTTAGCCAGTTTTGGTTTTACCAATGTGACTATTGTGGATGAGCAAGCAACACCTGATGGTAATTTCCCAACGGTTAAATATCCGAACCCAGAAGAAAGTGAAACGATGAGCATTGGTTTGGCAAAAGCGCAAGCGATGAATGCTGATATTTTATTAGGCACAGATCCAGATGCGGACAGAGTTGGGGTGGGTGTTAAAAATCACAAAGGGGAATGGGTATTAATGAATGGTAATCAAACAGCCGTTTTGGCATTTGCTTATATGATGGAGGCCAGAAGGGCCAAAGGTATTGCTGCGCCAAATGATATGGTGGTCACTACCATTGTAACGACAGAAATGATTAACCAGGTAGCTAAAATAAATGAAGTCAATTGCTACAATGTTTTAACTGGGTTTAAATGGATAGCGGAATTAGTAAAAGAAAAAGAAGGGAAGGAAAATTATATAATTGGTGGTGAAGAAAGTTTTGGCTTAATGATTGGAGACCAAATTCGTGATAAAGATGCGGTGAGTGCAGTTGCCTTATTATGTGAAATGGCTGCCGTCGAAAAAAGCAAGGGTAAAACACTATTTGATAAGATGATTGAACTGTATATTCAATATGGATTTTATTACGAAAATTTAATCAGCATCACCAAAAAGGGAATGAATGGGCAGCAGGAAATCAAGGACATGATGGATGGCTATCGTCAGTCACCACCTGTTACTATTGATGGAGAAGCGGTGGTTACCTTATTAGATTATGAGTTACAAGTGGGGAGAAATTTGCAAACGGGGGAATCTTGGAAATTAAATTTACCTAAAAGCAATGTGCTGCAATTTATTACAGCGAAGGGTAGTAAAATTTCTGCAAGGCCAAGTGGGACAGAGCCTAAAATAAAGTTTTATTTTAGTGTGAATACGGAATTAAAGGATAAGGCATCATTTGACAGTAAGTATCAAATGTTGCAAGACAAAATAAATGGCATTATTAAAGACATGCAATTAAATTAGCCTAAAGCATGAATAAATCAGCGCCATTGGTAGACGCCTACCTGCATAAGGGCCTAAGAGAGAAATTAGTTATTCAATTAAGGGATAAAGGCATTACCGATGAAAATGTTTTATCCGCTATTGGTAAAATTCCCAGACATTTTTTTTTAGATTCTGCGTTTGATAAAATCGCCTATGAAGATCGCGCGTTCCCAATTGCTGCCGATCAAACCATATCACAACCTTATACAGTTGCTTACCAAACCCAATTATTGCAAATTAAAAAAGGGGATAAAGTACTTGAAATAGGTACTGGGAGTATGTATCAAACATCGGTACTAGCCGAAATGGGAGCGCAGGTATTTACCATTGAAAGACAAAAGCAATTGTTTGATAAAACAGCCAAATATGTTTTTAAGGACTTGTA
>JAURIP010000036.1 GCA_030832695.1 Sediminibacterium sp.
AGTTTGTTGTGTTGAGTTTACCGAGGTTAACCCACTTTTGGATAATAAAGGAAACAAAATGGCCGAAACCGCATTTGAAATTTTAGATGATTTGGTTAAGCACCTATCCCTTTTATAATTATAAATCGATTTATTACAATATTAGTGGGTAATGTATTATTTTAGCGTTTAAATAAATTAATATGTCAACTAAAATTACCATTAACAATAACGGATCATTAAAGGTAGAAGGTGAATTCACCATTGTAGATCGTGCCGGAAATACGTATGATTTAGCAGGTAGGGAAGTGATTGGACTTTGCCGTTGTGGATTAAGTAAAAACAAGCCATTTTGTGATGGCGCGCATAACGGAAATTTTGAACATGAAGCAACGGCTTTCGCGCTTCCTCCTAAGAAAACTGTTTAAGTCTAGTTTATGTCCGAAATTAAAATATCAACTGATTCCAGAAGAAAGTTTATTAAAAATATATCCTTTGCTTCCGCCTTTTTAATTACAGGTAAAGTCACTTCCTTAAGTGCCAATGATGTTATTGGCTTAAAAAGTAAAGTTAAACTTCGTTTTGTAGTGGCTTCTGATGTGCATTATGGTCAGCCAGATACTCCTTTTGAAAAAATGACAGAAACAGTTATCAATCAAATAAATTTATTTCATCAGCAAAGTCGATTAGATTTTTGTGTGTTAAATGGCGATTTGATTCATAACGAAAAATCATTCCTACCATTGGTGAAGGAAAAATTTGATATATTGAAAATGCCCTATTATGTTACAAGAGGTAATCACGATATGGTAACGCCTGAGTTTTGGAATAATGTTTGGGGCACGCCTTTAAGTCATGATATTGTAGTTAAAGGCCATGGCATTTTATTAGGGGATACTTCCAATGAACAAGGGGTTTATTTATCACCGGATTTATCCTGGCTAAAAAATACCTTGGAATCACATAAGGACAAGAACCAAGTGTTTATCTTTTTACATATTCCACAAGCAAAGTGGACAAAGAATGGCATAAGTTCACCTGGAGTATTTGAAATCATCAAAAAATATCCAAATGTAAAAGCTGTTTTTCATGGACATGAACATGATCAGGATGGCGTACAAATGGTTGAGAAAGTACCCTTTATTTTTGATGCACATGTAGGAGGAAATTGGGGAACTCCTTATAAAGGTTTTAGGGTAGTAGAATTGCTTAAAGATAATACCATGATTACCTATATGATGAATCCTACAGAAAAATTGAATGCGCTTAGTTTTTAATCATTCGAATATATAACTCCTCCACTTTTGTTCGTGCCCAAGGGGTTTTGCGTAAAAACGTTAAACTAGATTTTATACTTGGGTTACTATTAAAGCAATTTATAGGAATATGTTGTCCTAAAACCTCCCAGCCAAAATAATTGACTAGCTCGGTGACAATAAATTCGAGTGTTTTACCGTGTAAAGGATCATTAGAAGTTTGTTCCATATGCAATATTAAGTAATTTGCTATTAGGATGATGTAATTTGCTACTATGAAGCCACACCGATATTTTGTACTAAATAAGCCTATTCAGATGGTGTCGCAATTTGTGAGTAGTCATTCAGTTCCATTATTGGGTAGTTTGAGTTTTAATTTTCCTGAAGAAACCCATGCCATAGGTCGTTTGGATCAACATTCAGAAGGGGTATTATTGCTTACCACCAACAAAAAAATAACCAAGCTTTTATTTCAGGGAGCGGTTCCACATAAACGAACTTATCTGGTTCAAGTAAAAAATACCGTAAGTGCTGAAACTGTTATAAAGCTGTCAAATGGTATTGAAATAACTGCATCCAATGGAACTGTATTTACAACAACACCATGTGACGTAAAATTAGTACAAAAACCACCTAATTTATTTGAGGCTGGTAAACCCTTGCATAAAAATGTAATGACCACTTGGTTACAAATAACCTTAACTGAAGGGAAATTTCATCAAGTTCGAAAAATGGTTGCCGCTGTTAATCACAGATGCTTGCGACTTATAAGAATTTCTATTGAGGATATTGTTATTGGCAATATGCAGCCTGGGGAAGTAGTTGAATTGGATGAGCATGACTTTTTTGCATTACTAAAATTATAAATTAATTATTTGTATATTTAATTGTGTTGAATGGAATGGGCGCTTTGTTGATTCTAATTAACTTAACAATATGAAAAAATTAATCCCGTTACTAGTTGTAGGTGCGTGTGTATTTTGTTTTAATCCTGTTTTTTCACAGCGCATTAATTACAAAAAAGTAGATGCTATTTTAAGCAACTTAGCGTCAAATAATAAATTTAGTGGTTTAGTACTTATTGCCGAAGAGGGTAAATTAAAATATAATAAAGCAGTAGGCTATATTGATTATGCCAACCAAAAGCCTTTAAATAAAAATAGCATCTTTGAATTAGCGTCGGTGAGTAAACAATTTACGGCAATGACCATTATGATGGTTAAAGAAAAAGGGTTATTAAATTACGATGACTTAGTTGAAAAGTACATCAACATTCCTTACAAGGGGATTACCATCAGGCAATTGCTTACACATACAAGTGGTTTGCCTGATTACCAAGCCGTCATGGATGCTTATTGGGATAAATCAAAAGTGGCAGGCAATGAGGATATTATTCACTATTTGAATAAATATGCGCCGCCTAAATTATTTGAACCTGGTGAAAAGTATTTATACAGTAACACGGGCTATGTTTTATTAGCAAGCATCCTTGAAAAAGTGAGTGGCCGAGATTTTATAGAATTTTGCAATACAGAAATATTCAATAAATTAAAAATGAATCAAACGGCCATTCGCAGTTTAGCCGAAAAAGCGACCATTAAAGATTTTGCCTTAGGACATGTTTATGTTCCAGAAAGGAACGCTTATATAAGAGCTGACTCATTTCCTTCTTCAAATTATACCATTTGGTTAGGGAATAGAAAAGGGCCGGGAAGGGTAAGTTCAACCGCAGACGATCTTTTAAAGTGGGATCAGGCACTATATACCAATCAGTTAGTAAGTCAAACTACTTTGGCAGATGCCTTTGCACCGATGCATTTAAACAATGGGGCTATTTCTAATTATGGGTTTGGTTGGGAATTGAGGCTAGGGGAAAATATAGTATGGCACAATGGTGATAACCCGGGGTATAAAACCATCATTATCAGGTTTTTAAAATCAAATAAAACACTAATCATTCTCTGCAATAATGCAACGGATGCGTTTGAGAATTTAACTGCCGAATTGAAAAATTGCATTCAAGCTCCTTTGGTTCGATAGCTACATGATGAATATCATTATCTAATGAAGTATTTTTTTACTTATCGTTGTTAAAATTTGGGTATATTAGTATTAGCGTCTGGCGGGTGTTGTTCTTTTACTGACACTACATTGTATTTACGAATAAGCTAAAAAAATATTTATGCCAACCATTAAAGATTTATTACGTAGTAAAAACAGAAAACTAATCACCGTTTCCAACTCGGCAAGTATTTACGATGCTTTAACAATAATGGCAGAAGCTAATATTGGGTGTTTAATTGTTTTAGAGGGCGATCACTATGTAGGCATGTTTACGGAAAGGGATTATGCTCGTAAAATTGTTTTAGAAGGTCGGTCCTCCGATTCAACCACCGTAAATGAAATTATGGTTTCAGATATTCCTATGCTGAATAGCAATGATACTATTGAACATTGTAGTAAAATTATGACTGAAAAAACATTAAGGTATTTGCCTGTGTTTGAAAATAGCCAATTGGTTAATCTGATAAGTCAAAGTGATATTATTAAATATACGATTGACACTCAAAAGTCGCTTATTGCGCATTTGCAGGATTATATGAATTTGAAGTAGCAAGATGTAAATGTGTTGAACCAGGATAATGTCTTCGAAACTAATAATCGAATTAATTTAAGCTTTCTAGTCGTGCACAACCATATCGTATAGATGGTGAATAAGACCATCTGCTAGTCCAATTTTAGGTACATGTATTTCTGTAATATTAGCCCACTTGCATATGGCGTTATAAATAGTTAGTGCTGGCACAATAACTTCTGCTCTATCTTCTTTTACGGTGTATTTTTTCATTCTCTCATCTACGGTAAGTGGCTCCATTTCTTTATAAATTTCTTTCATAGTTTCATATGAAATTGATTTGCCTGTTTTTGCACCGCTTATGGAATAAAGTTTATTGATATTTCCTCCTGATCCAATGCCTATGATATTTTCGTATTTTTTTGAAAGTTCCTTTAAGGTTTCTTTCATATCATCCCAGGTTTCATCCTTTACTTTTTTTGTAAGTATACGAACAGTACCAATATTAAATGATTTTTGTAGTATAATATTGGATTTGTGATATAAAGTAAGCTCCGTACTTCCACCCCCGACATCAATATACAGATAGCTTTTGTCATTATCTAAAAGTTCTGCAATATGATTTTCGTAAATTATTTCTGCCTCTAATTCACCAGTGATTACCTCAATTTCAATACTGGTTTCGGATTTTATTTCTTTGATTATTTCTTTGGCATTCTCGGCGTCTCGCATAGCGCTCGTGGCACAAGCCATATAATGATCCACCTCATATACTTTCATCAAGTTGTTGAATGCCTTGATAGTATTGATCAGCATCTTCTTTTTTTGTCCACCAATAAATCCTTTCTCAAAAACGTCAAATCCTAATCGAACTGGAATTCTTAAAAGGTTCAATTTATTAAATTCAGTATTTTTTCCTTTTTTCACTACTTCACATATGAGTAATCTAACCGCGTTACTACCAATATCTATTGCTGCAAGTGTCAAAGTGTTTATTTTTTACCAATTAAGTAGTTGTAAGTAGCTACCTGCGATTTGCAATGTTTTCTACCTACGGAAGATACATAATTATTACCTAAATTTTCATCTAAAATTCTGGCTTTTTGATTGTCATTTAATTGAATGTTGATAATTTCAACTAACTCCTTTTTTAATTTTATATCTAAAATTGGTGCAGCAACTTCAATGCGGTGGTCTAAATTACGAACCATCCAGTCGGCGCTAGAAATGAAAACCTTTTCATTTCCTTTATTGTGAAAAATCATTACCCTGGCATGTTCTAAATATTGATCAACAATACTAATGGCATTCAATTTATTTTTTAATTTTTCACTTCCCTTTTTTAATGTTAATATTCCTCGAATAATTAAATGTACTTCCACACCTGCTTTAGTTGCTTTATATAAGTGATCTAAAAGTATTTGATCACTGATTGAATTTGATTTAATAATTATTTTAGCAATCCTGCCTTGTTTTGCATGCTTAATTTCATTTTCAATGAGTTGGATAATTGAATTGCGCATATTAATGGGGGAAATAAGTAAGTTCCTAGTTTTGCCAATGGGCTTATCTCCCAATTGCCAAGTTTCTAGGTAAGTAAATACCTTGTTTACTTCCATTAATAAGGGCTTAGAGGCTGTTAATAAACAATGATCAGCATAAATTTTGGCTGTTTTTTCATTTAAATTCCCAGTGCTAATAAAGCCGTATTGTATTCTTTTTAACCCTTCTCTTTTTTGAATAACACATAATTTAGCATGCACTTTTACATTAGGAATACCCACTAAAACTTTTATGCCTTCTTCTTCCATCAAGGTCTTCCATTCTAAATTTGCTTCTTCATCAAATCTTGCTTTTAATTCTAAAAACACAGTTACCTTTTTCCCATTACGCGCTGCATTAATTAAGGCATTAATCACTTTTGAATTGCTAGCCAATCTGTAAGCGGTTATTTTGATCGATTCTACCGCATCGTCCATCGCTGCCTCCCTTAACATATCAATGACTGGATCGTAGCTGTGGTAGGGGAAGTGCAATAAAACATCTTTTTGTAATATCACTTCTGAAACCTGATATTTATTTCTAAAGGATGGGTGGATGAAGGGCTTTGGTCGTTCCGCTTTTTCCACTAAAACATCTGGGAAATCTATGAAATGTCTAAAATTATGAATATGCCCACCTGGAATGATACTGCTTTTACGGGTTAAATTTAATTTTTGAATTAAAAAATCGAGTAGTTCAGCATTCATCTCCTTATCGTATACAAATCGGACTGGTTTTCCTTTACGTCTGTTTTTAATTCCTTTTGAAATTTTTTCTACAAAATTCAAGCCTACTTCTTGGTCTAAATCAATTTCAGCATCCTTGGTGATTTTAAAAACATGCGCTTCAAATTTATTGAACTTGAAATGTGAAAATATAATTGGTAAATTATACTTCACAATATCCTCTAATAAGATGATCGATTTTGTGGCGCCTGTAGATGGTAATATAACAAATCTGCCTATTGATTTTGAGGGAATTTCAATTAATGAAAATTTTTCATGATAAGCATCCATCTTATTCTTCATCACGATTGCTAAATACAAACTCTTATCTCTTAAATAGGGAAGCTCTGGTAAATTTTCAATCATTAAGGGAATAATGTATGGACGCACTACATTATCAAAATAGTCTCTAACAAATTCCTTTTGAACTGTATTTAATTTTCGCTCATTAATAATTAATACTTTTCGTTTTATTAATTCTTTATTAATGTTCCCCCAAATACGTGCAAATTCACTCTGTTGTTTTAAAACAACCCTTTGTATATCATCTAGTATGTTTTGTGGTGATTCAAGGATGTCAATGTTGGTGCTTTTCTTTTTATCAACATATTCAACCATCCTTTTTAAGGTAGCTACCCGTACTCTGAAGAACTCATCTAAATTATTTGAAAAAATACCTAAAAAGCGAATTCTATCTTTTAAGGTTACAGTGGGATCATTGGCTTCTTGTAAAACCCTTGCGTTAAAGCTAAGCCAGCTAATATCTCTAGGAATAAATTCATGCTTCATATGGAATACAATTGTTCTACAAATTTAGTTAATTCAAGATTAAGTAATATTCTGTTCATATTTTAATAATATTAAGGTAACATGCAGGATATATGGAAGTTACAATGTATAGCGTTATTTACATAAAATACAACCCATGGACAAAAGACCAATGGAAATATGTATCGTAAGTGACCTACATTTAGGCACTTTTGGATGTCAGGCTAAGGAGGTACTTAACTATTTAAAAAGTATTAAACCTAAAACATTGATTTTGAATGGCGACATTATTGATATTTGGCAATTCAATAAGCGCTATTTTCCTAAAAGTCATATGGCGGTGATCAAGCAAATTTTTAGTATGGCGAGTAAGGATACCAAAGTGATATACATCACCGGTAACCATGACGAAGCTTTACGTAAATATGCCGATTTTGAAATGGGTAATATCCAATTAACTGATAAAATTGTTTTTGAAATCAATGGAGAAAAGAATTGGGTTTTTCACGGTGATGTTTTTGATAGAACAACCAAAGGAAGCGCTAAATTATTAGCAAAATTGGGTGGATACGGGTATGATTTATTAATTCTTATCAATAGTCTTTTAAACTGGAGTTTAAAATTAATGGGTAAGGAAAAAATGAGTTTAAGTAAGAGTGTAAAAAATGGGGTAAAAAAAGCTGTTTCATGGATCAATAATTTTGAACAAACAGCTGCCGAGTTGGCCATTGAAAATAATTACCAATACGTAATTTGCGGTCATATCCATCAACCACAACAACGTGTGGTTACCACTGATAAAGGATCTGTTACTTATTTAAACAGCGGAGATTGGATTGAGAATTTAACTTCATTAGAATATTACGATAATGCTTGGTGCTTATACCAATATGATCCCAAACAATTTGAAGAAACAAATAAAAAAAGCAAAATCATTCAACTTCAGGATGAACTAAGTGTCATCACCCAGGAAGTTGCCTTTCAGGTATCCATGTAACCATTTTAGCAATGAAAATATTTTACGCTATTCAGGGGACGGGTAATGGTCATTTAAGTAGGGCGGAACAATTGTATCCCTATTTAAAAAAGTATGGGGAGGTGGACTTTTTTTTGAGTGGATCAAATGCTCAGTTAAACACACCTTTACCTATTAAATATAGAAGTAAAGGAATAAGTATGCAGTATAAAAGTACGGGCGGACTGGATTATTCAAGTATTGCAAAATCACTCTCTTTCAAATTATACAATGAAGCCAAATCCTTACCCATTGATCATTACGACCTAATCATCAACGATTTTGAATTTATTACCTCACTTTCTTGTTCTCTAAAGCGTAAAAAAAGTATCCAATTTGGTCACCAAGCAAGTTTCCAGAGTAAATTAACCCCCAGGGCGAAATCAATCAACCCCATTGGTAATTTGGTTTTAGCCCATTTTGTAAAAAGTACCGCCTATCTTGGTCTTCATTTTGAATCCTATGATGATCATATATATAATCCAATCATTAAAGATGAAATTGTATGTGCTAATAAAGTAAATGACGGACACATTTCCGTGTATTTACCACAATATACGATTGCATACATTACTCCTTTTTTACATGCACAATCACAATTTCATTTTGACGTATTTACAAAGGAAGTAACGCAGATAACTAATTCAAAAAATATTACCTTCTTCCCAATTAGTAACGCTTCATTTACGAATAGCTTAATAAGATGCCATGCCATTATCACAGCTGGGGGATTTGAAACACCTGCTGAAGCAATGTATTTGAATAAAAAGCTGTTGAGTATTCCTATTGTAAATCATTTTGAACAGGAATGTAATGCGGAGGCTTTAAAAAAGATGGGTGTAAAAGTATTAAAAAAATTAGACGAACATTTTGGAGAACATTTCAAAAGTTGGATCAATCAAGATGATGCCGTAAAAATTTCCTTAACACATTCTACCATGGATATTGTGGAGGTATTAATGAACAATACATTAGCAAAAGTTTAAAAATACCTGAACTCAAATACCTATTAAACAATTTTATTTCAAACAACAACACAATCATTATGTATTTAATTCAAGATCAAAAAAAAGAAACTATTGCTTATATCGAAAACATGATGATATTAGATACAAATCACGAGCATGTCATTGGTATTTTAATTGGGGATTGTTTTTTTGGACATAATAAGAAAGTAGTAGGCAAAATTATTAATCAAACTGTTTATTTATTAAGCGGAGAAATTGTGGGAAAGGTTGAGCTGAATCAATCGTATAAAAGTACCAACATTAAAAAAAGTTTAATGGTGGAAGCCTGGGATTATTTAATGAATATCAATGAGCATACTGCTGCTTGGATTGAAACAACAAAAAAATGGAGTAAAACTCCATTCCTTAGTTGTTTAACTAATTAGTATTTGCTTTTGAGCAATAGCAGCTTCAGTTAGTTTACCCTACTGCCGTATATAATCCTTTCAATTATACCGCCAAGCTCTCCATGTGAATTTGGATTATGTTGCGTCATGATAAGCACCACCATCTTATCTTTTGGATCGGCCCAATAGCTGGTGCCGTAATAGCCTCCCCAGGAGAATGAACCCTTGTTTCTAAAATTTAAGTTGGCTGATTTTTCAGAAGTAATTCCAAAGCCCAAACTAAAATCATCCTGTCCATTAAATTTAAAATCCAACTGTGGGCTTGTCATGATTTCAGCAGTTCTTGGTGCGATAATTTGTTTGCCATTGTACTTGCCACCATTCAAAATCATTTGTAAAAATATAGCATAGTCATAGGCGGTTGAAGATAAACCTGCGCCACCTGAAAAATAGGTTTTTGGGATGATTGGATAATTTGGATTGATATCTCTAAAGGTGGGCGACCATTCAATAATTTTATTAGCATCATCTTCCGTATAAACTGTCGGCATTCTCTCCGCTTTTGCTAATGGCACATTAAAATAAGTATCCTTCATTCCTAACGGATCAAAAATATTTTTTTGACAATAGGCTTCTAAGGATATTCCACTCACCACTTCAACAATACAACCAAGTAGGTCTGTATTTAATCCATAGGTGAATCTTTCTCCTGGCTGATGTAGCAAAGGCAAAGTTCCAAGTATTTTCATTCTATCTAATAAACTCGCATTAAAATCACCTAAACCTGAAGGGATGCCAGCTTTGCTATAAATTGCTTTCATTTTAGGACTTCCAATTGCAGTATAATCAATTCCGGAAGTATGCGTTAATAAATCACGTATCGTTAATTCTCTTTTTGCGGGCACTGTGGTGTAGCTACTGTCCTTTTCATTAAAATCCTTTAATACAGTTGGATTTTTAAAACTGGAAATTATGGTAGAAACGTTTTGATCAAGACTTATTTTACCTAGTTCAAATAATTGCATGATCGCTAAGCTGGTAATAGCTTTGGTTTGACTCATGATGCGGTAAATTGCATTGTTTGGCATTACTTTTTTACTCGCTTCATTGGCGTATCCGAATCCTTTGTGGTAAACTACCTGATTGTCTTTAACTATTATTACAGTTGAACCAATTAGCCAGCGATTATTTACATATTTATTTACTAGAGAATCAATTTGCGCAAGCTTTGTGTAATCAAACTTATTACTCTTTACTGTTTCAAATGAAAGTACTTGGCTGTTACCTTGAATAGTAATTCCGAAAGTAAATATGATAATACTACCTACTATAAG
>JAURIP010000300.1 GCA_030832695.1 Sediminibacterium sp.
AGTAAAAAAATTTTTATTATATACTTTTGAAATAGCTCAACATGCGCCCTTGCATGTAAAAGCAGCTGTATTTACATTTGGAAGAGAGGATTTAATTCCAGATATGTTTACTGCGATTTTAAATAAAATTTATAAAGATCATCCGGACCAAGTAGCCACTTTTAAATATTATATTGAAAGGCATATTGAAGTGGATGGGGGCCATCATAGCCAATTAGCCCTAGAAATGGTGGGTGAACTATGTGGGAATGATGCGAGCAAATGGGCAGAAGCAACCAACGCTTCCTTAAAAGCCTTGGAAATGAGATCCTTGTTATGGGATGCGATTAATGAAAATAGCAATTAGTAATTATTTTTCGATACTCGAAAAAACTAAGTCATTTAAAAAAGCGATTATCTGATCTTCATTGTTGGATTTACTAAAATCAGTTAAAGATGGGAGATTATGCATAAAAAAGTTTTGTAAATGTGCAACTTCAACAATTGTCGATGCGAGTGAGTGGGGGTATTTGTATTTTGCATTACATTCTAATATGATGTCTCCAACCGTATTACACAAGTCCTTATAGGGTTTAAAATAATGTTGTTTGTTGTCTTGCCCTACTTGTTTGGTTAAAAATGCTTTTGAACCTTCCGAAATTAAAATTTGGTGTAAGATGGATTCATCCACATGTCCTGTAGTTATATCATCTTCTACAGTGGTTGCTAATATGGTAATTACTTTTTTAAGCTTGGATATGGGGTTCGTGACATTTTTGGTTTGGTATCCAATCTGAAATTCCAACCATCCCCAATACCAGGAAATAATGTAAACCAATAACTTATGCTTGTTTTCAAAGTATCTATATACCCCCGCTTCGGTAGTGCCAATAGCCTCTGCTAATTTTTTGAAGGTGAAGGCCTCAAATCCATTATGATGAATTAGCTCAATGCTAAATTTGATGATATTTTTTCCTAATTCGGACTGTTCTGGGTCTCTTAAGTAAAGAGACGCATTCATTTTTATCTGCACTTCTAGTTTCATAAAGGCGGGTGTCCCCATTTTTTACAAAAGTAGTAAAAATATTTTTACAATTATTTATGATAGTAATACTATTATTTAAAATATTATTACTATTTTTGTCTGGTAAACTTAAAAAATTAACAAAATGAGTCTATTTAAACACATTAAAAACGATTTACCAGCAAGCATTGTGGTATTTTTTGTTGCCGTACCCCTATGTTTAGGGATTGCACTTGCTTCTGGCGCCCCTTTATTTGCAGGTATCATAGCAGGCATCGTTGGGGGTATTGTTGTAGGTACAGCTAGTGGTTCACCTCTAGGGGTTAGTGGCCCCGCTGCTGGCTTAGCCGTGATTGTATTAACCTCCATTACAACTTTGGGTGGTTCCTACCAATCATTTTTAACCGCGGTGGTGATTGCTGGTGTGATACAATTGGCTTTAGGATATGCAAAGGCAGGTTTTATCGCCTACTTTTTTCCAAGTTCGGTGATCAAGGGGATGTTAACGGGTATTGGCTTATTAATTATATTGAAACAAATACCACATGCACTGGGTTGGGATAAGGACGTTGAAGGGGATGATGCTTTTTTACAAGCTGATGGTCAAAATACTTTTTCTGAAATCGCTAGAGCATTTGAATTTATAACTCCAGGTGCTTTATTAATTGCAGGGGTATCACTTGCAATATTAATTTTATGGGATACCGTTCTTTCCAAAAAGCATAAAATATTTCAACTCCTTCAAGGACCCATTGTAGTAGTGGTATTGGGTATATTTTTTAACCTTGCATATGTCAATGGACTTTTACCTTTTAGTTTGAATGCGCAACAAATTGTATCTGTTCCAGTGCCAAATTCTATGGCAGATTTTATTGGTCAATTTACTTTTCCTGATTTTTCTGCAATAACCAATTTGGAGGTGTGGAAAATTGCGATTGTATTAGCAATTGTGGCTAGTTTAGAGACTTTATTATGTGTGGAGGCGACAGATAAGTTGGATCCAGATAAAAGAGTTACCCCTACCAATAGAGAATTGAAAGCGCAAGGCTTGGGGAATATTGTATCAGGTTTAATTGGAGGTTTGCCAGTGACTCAGGTAATTGTAAGAAGTTCAGCAAATATAAATTTTGGTGGTAAAACTAAAATGTCTACCATATTACATGGTGTATTTTTATTAATCAGTGCCATATTTATAGCGAGCTTATTAAATTTAATTCCATTGGCTTCTTTAGCAGCCATATTATTAATGGTGGGTTATAAATTAGCAAAGCCGGATTTATTCAAACAAATGTATAAGCTGGGTTGGGAGCAATTTATTCCATTTACAGCCACTGTTGTTGCGATACTAGCAACGGATCTGTTAAAAGGAATCACCGTTGGTATCCTATTTGGAATATTTTATACCCTAAGACATAGTTACCGAAACTCTCACTATGTTAAGGATAATATAAGCGATCAAAATGGTAAAACAGTGCATCATATGGTACTTGCAGAAGAAGTATCCTTTTTCAACAAGGCAAGTTTGTTAAATACATTTGAATCTATTCCTAATAATAGTAAGGTGATTATTGATTGTACTAATTCTAAATCAATTGCCCATGATGTGATTGAAATTATTAAAGATTTCGAACACAGTGCAAAAACAAAATCAATTGAAGTAGAAAAAATAAATTTTAAGCCATAGTATGTTACGTTTAAAGCGGA
>JAURIP010000021.1 GCA_030832695.1 Sediminibacterium sp.
ATGGATTTCAAAAAAATTAAAGACGCTGCTTTTAAAAATAATTTATTTAAAAATGCAAGAATTTTAAGAACCAATAATAGTATAGAAGTTCATTTAAAAGAAGCTGTTGAGATTAATGCCATTCAATTGATGGAAGCCATTAGTATGGGACAACGTGTTGTTGCATTTGAAATTTCCGGAGGTAACGATGTTAAGAAATTTGAAATCTTTGCCAAGGGCACTACGATTGGACATAAAAGAATTATTACTTTTCCGACACAAAAATTAAAATATTTTAGAATTAAAATAACTGAATCAAAAGCAACTCCCATTATATCGGAGGTCTCAGGCTATTTGTTCGCTAATTAAAACCGAATGCATTAAATTGCATTAAATTGAAAATTATGAATACAGCACCAATCATAGGAATAGTCATGGGAAGTGATAGCGATTTGCCTACTATGCAAGCCGCTGCAGATACCCTTACACTTTTCAATATCCCTTTTGAGTTGACCGTGGTATCCGCACATCGCACGCCTGATCGTATGGTGCAATATGCAAAAACTGCACGCGAAAGAGGTTTGAAAGTTATTATTGCTGGTGCAGGTGGCGCAGCGCATTTACCTGGTATGATTGCTGCTATTACAAGTTTACCTGTGATTGGCGTACCCATTAAGTCCACTAATTCTGCGGACGGCTGGGATTCAATTTTATCCATTTTACAAATGCCAGGAGGTGTTCCGGTTGCAACAGTTGCGCTAAATGGAGCTAAAAATGCAGGCTTACTTGCTGCTCAAATTTTAGGAAGTACTGATAGCAAAATTGGGCAGGCGATGGACGACTATAAATTAAATATGGAATCAGAAGTGATGCAAAAAGTAGAAAATCTAAAATCAAGTTGGAATAACGGATTTGACCAATAAATCTTATCGTTCTTAATACTAATTAGTGAAAAACTAGTCCTTGCTGGTATGTATGATGGTAAAGCTAGCTTCCACCGAGTTTGAATTTTTCAAAATAGCTTCTACCCAGCTCCATCCATATTCCCCAACCCATTTAGAAAAATTTTCGACACGTTCTTGTAAATTATTATCCGGGAATAACTCCGATTTAATACTATGAATCCTTGCAAGCGAAGTATGTTGTTTTCGCTTTTCAGCTCGAATCATTTTCTTCTCCAATAAAGCTAACTTTTTTTGTGCTTGCACTGATAAGTTTAAAGCATGATCCCCTAAAGAGGAATCAATTTTGATTACATCCTTTTGTATTAACTTATATAAATCTGTCAATGAGGCGATATGTTCTGTTAATGCTAAATTTTCAACACTTTGTTGCTTAACAAAAGCCAATTCTAGCGCTTGTATGGAATTAAATAATGCATCCGAATTAAATTCCAATGAAGCCCATTGCTTAGCTTGCTTATCATTGATAAACAAAAATGAATTGCGCAATAATAGAACAGGATAATTTACACCTGATTGGGCAAAAACTTCTTTTAGCTCCATCCAATAAGCGAGCTCGCCCCCACCACCAACAAATACAACACTTGGAATGATGGTTTCCTGATACGCCCCTCTTAAAATTACGTTCGGGCTAAACCGATCAGGATATGTTTGTAATTCCTTGATTATTTCAGCTTGGGTAAATTGAATATTGGTATCCGCTACCAAAAACAATTCCCCACTTTTTTCAATTCTATTTCGATGCGCATCTTTTAGATAAAACAAGTTAATAGGCCTTCCTTCTGATTGCACGTGATAATTTACTGATAAATTTTTAAGTGTAGACTGAATGGCTGTATGAGAAAACTTCGTGGTTAATTCTTTTTGCATCACTTCCACAAAAAGTGATTTCAATTTCGCGTCATCCGGTTGCACCACCACTAAACCATATTGCCCAAAAAACAAATGCACCATTTGCAAAGTGGCTTCATTTATAGTGTTCCCTTTTTTATAAGCGGCTTTAATGATTGCTAATGCTTCCTTGCCATCGGGCTTGACTGTCCAATATCCTTCCAAATTTTCAAGCAATTGTAATAAATGATCATCCACCAACATGCGACCAATGGCACCCGTCTGTTTTGTTTTCCATAGGTGTTTTGCGCCATCAATACAATAGCTGCCTACCTCGGCCAAATCTGCATCTTCGGAGCCCATATAATAGATGGGCACAAAATCATTGTCAGGAAACTGCGCCTTTAATTCAGCAGCTAATTTAATTACATGGATTATCTTATAAAAAAAATAAAGTGGCCCAGTAAACAAATTGGGCTGATGTGCAGTAGTAACAGCAAAGCAATTGTCATTTTTTAATAGTACAATATTTTCCTGCACCTTTTCAAAAGCTGCTTTATTTTTTTCCTCCTTAATGGTTCCTAATATTTGGTATTGATTTTCCAAAACGGATAACAATGTTTGGCGTTGAATAGCTGAAAACTTCCGTCCTTGTATTGCTTTTTTAATCCCTTCCAAATTGGGTGTATAGGGCACATAATCACGTGCAGTCCCATTCCCTGAAATATAGTCATTCACCAAAGTTGAAAAAACTCCAGTGGCGCTATAAGGTATGGAAGTGGCAGTGTATTTCATTAGTTATTGAACCTTTCTGGATGATAAAAACTAATGTCAATACTAGTTGGTTTTTCTTCGATGATTTCAGCGACTAATTTTCCAGTACCTGCACCCAAACTTAATCCAATCATGGAATGACCCGTTGCAATGACCAAATTATTTATTTTTTTTGAACGACCTAAATAAGGTAAGCCATCGGCTGAGCATGGTCTATATCCATACCATACTTTATCCCAACTTGGAGTGGGTATATCAAATTCAGGAAAAAATTGTTTCACTGCTTTTAAAACACCTACTACTCTGTTCATTTGTGGCGCAGCATCAGTGGTCGTAATTTCCATGGTGCCACCAAAACGCATTTTATTGCCATCCATGGGCGTAAGTGCAACACGTCCTTCCATTAAAACCGATGGATAATCCGTTTGAAACGGAGAATCTTCCAATGTAACTGAGTACCCGCGTCCTGGCATCAACGGCATTTTAATGCCTAATTTTTGAACCAGCTCCCTACTCCATGAACCAGTAGCCAAAACCACTGTATCCGCTGTATATTTATTTTTGTCGGTGATCACCGATATAATTTTTCCATTGTTTAATTCAAAATCAATGACTTCCTCGTTTAAACAAAATTGCACCCCCTTTGATTTTAAATCTTCAATTAATTGTTTCATTAATTTATTAGGATACAAATGCGCATCACATTTAAAATAGATGGCACCTAATGCATTTATTTTATGACGGGGCTCCAAAGAAAACAATTCGGCCTGCGTTAACAACTGCGTATCCGTTAATCCAATTTCACATGCACGCTCCACTGTATGATGTGCATGTTCAGCAACTTTTTCAGTTTGAAATATCTCTAGCAATCCCCTATGTTCATAGGCAAATTTGAATTGAGGCAACTTGGCCCAATCTTCATAACAATGTTGACTCAACATTGCATAATCCTTCAAAGGAATAGCTGCCTTAGCTACATTTTCAGCGGTGGCCATTTGCATAAACTTGAAACCCCATTGCATTAAACTCAAACTTAATCTTGGTTTAACATAAAAGGGGCTTTGTGGATTTAACATCCACTTTAATCCTTGTTTCACAATACCAGGTGTGGCTAATGGAATAAAATGACTTGGACAAACATATCCTGCATTACCATAAGAACAATTGTTTAAAATATCACTTTGATCAATAACGGTAACTTGATGCCCTGCTTCTTGTAAATAATAAGCGCTACTCAATCCAATCACACCTCCGCCTAATACAACTACTTTCATATAATAGATTAAAGCACGAATTTCGTTAAAAATGCGTTCACTTCCCCAATAATTTAATCAGATTTATGGAAAGAAATAAAAAAGCCTATACCACCTGAAAACCACCTGCATAAGGATCATCTGCAGAATCAATAGATATGGTATTAAATCCTATTATCTTGGCCCAGCCCTGAATAGAGGGAATAATTGCCTCCCTGCCCCCAATTTCAGTAATCGCCTCCACTTTCCCGGTAAATACAGACCCTATAATACTTTCATGCAAAAAGGGCTCTCCTTGTTTTAATTTACCCTTCGCATGCCAATGGGCCAATCTTGCTGAAGTACCTGTACCACAAGGTGAGCGATCAATGGCTTTATCACCATAAAAAACGGCGTTTCTTGCCGTATTTTTTTCATCTAATACTTTTCCTGTCCATAAAATATGAGAACATGAATTAATAGTTGGATCCAATGGATGCTCAAATTTATGTAGAGCATTAATGCGCTTACGCAATTCTCCACTCCAAGCAATTAATTGTCCCGCAGTATAATTTTCAACCCCCTTAAAATTTTCTTGCACTTCCACTATGGCATAATAATTACCACCATAACAAACATCAATATTCAATTCACCCAAATCAGGGCATTGTACTTTTAAATTTTCGGCAGCTAAAAACGAAGGCACGTTTGTCAACTTCACTGAACTCACTTTTTCACCATCCATCGTATAATCAATCAGCACTAATCCTGCAGGCGCTTCCATCCTAATTTTTCCAGGCACTTTAGGTTGTATCAAACCAGCTTCTATAGCAACAGTGATGGTGCCAATGGTTCCATGTCCACACATGGGTAAACAACCACTGGTTTCAATAAACAAAACAGCGACATCATTTGCAGGATCATGTGGTGGATATAAAATACTTCCGCTCATCATGTCATGACCTCTAGGTTCAAACATTAATCCTTTTCTGATCCAATCAAACTCTTTTAAAAAATGTTGGCGCTTTTCACTCATCGTATTCCCCTCAAGTGCTGGACCACCACTTACCACTACACGAACAGGATTGCCGCAAGTATGCGCATCAATACATTTAAATATGGAACCGGTTAATTGGTAAGATCCGAAACTTTCAGAGCTGATTGGTTTTACTGCTGCCATAAAATTTATTTATCCAATGGTATTTAATATTATAGTTCGCTAACTTCTATTCAAAAAAAATTATACACTCACATCTGATTTGGTGAAATCTCCATTAATGGTTCTCCAAATAGCATGCTCGTTTTTGTTCTGCAAATACTTAGGTAACAAATGATCAGGCCAATTTTGAAAAGATATTGGGCGTAACCAACGTTTTACTGCTTTCACACCTACTGCTGTAAAACGACTATCAGTTGATGCTGGAAAAGGACCACCATGCACCATACTATCGCAAACTTCCACGCCTGTCGGCACGCCGTTTAACAATACACGACCAGCAATGGTTGTAGCAATTTCTAATAAATTTTTATTATTTGCAAGATCATTATCTGTGCCCATAATCGTGGTACTAATTTGACCTTGGATACTTTTCCACACTTGTATCAACTCGGAAATATTTTCACATTGCACTAATATAGAATAAGGACCAAACACTTCTTCTGCTAAATCTGGATTTGCTAAAAATTCACTAGCCTCCACACTCGTTAAAACTGGACTAGCTGCATTTGCTGATGGTGTATTTTTAGTTAAACAAGTAATACCTGTTTGACTTAATGCATGGGAACTATTTTTATAATAGGCAGACTGAATACCTTCATGTAACATAGGTGCAACAGCCACATTATTCAATTCATTGGCTAAGTGATTCGCAAAGGAGGTTAAAGCATCTGACTTCACTCCAATTAAAATGCCTGGATTGGTACAAAACTGACCCATTCCTAACGTAATGGACCCCGCATAATTTTTTGCAATGGTTTCCGCATTTGCAGTTAAAGCACCCTCTAATAATACCACTGGATTTACACTACCCATCTCCGCAAAAACAGGAATTGGATTTTTTCTTGCGTTTGCATAGTCATACAATGCACGTCCTCCCGATCTTGAACCTGTAAAACCGACGGCTGCAATATTTTCATCCTGTACCAATGCCTTACCCGCACTAAAATCAGTTGCTGTTATATGTTGAAATGTATGTTCAGGGATGGCATTACTTTTAATGGCTTGTTGAATAGCTTCGGCCACCATAGTGGAAGTTTGCAAATGAGCCGGATGCGCTTTCACGATTACTGGACAACCCGCAGCTAATGCACTGGCAGTATCGCCACCTGCAGTTGAATATGCAAAAGGAAAATTACTTGCGCCAAATACCACCACAGGACCCAATGGATATAACATTTGACGTACATCTGGCTTGGGTGGTGTTTTATCAGGCACTGCAGTATCAATGGTTGCGTCCACATAATCCCCCTTACGCAACATAGTTGCAAACATTCTTAATTGAAAGCAGGTACGGCCTCTTTCGCCAGTTAATCGAGGCAATGGTAGATTGGTTTCCTTATTCGCCACATTTAATAATTCATCCGCCAATGCTTCTATATTATTTGCAATGGTTTCCAAAAATTCAGCGCGTTTTGAAGCAGTCAATTTTGAATAAGTGTCAAAAGCTATTGCTGCATTTTGTGTTGCCGTTGTAATATTTATCATAAAATCATTTAATTCAATTCAGAAAATTAGAAATGGCTATACCCAATTATAAAATAAAGGGTATAGCCATATAAAACATTTAATTATAAACTTAAGTATTCAGGAAGCGTGGGTCTATTTTTTAATCCATTGTCAATAATAGATTCAATTCTTTTACGCTCCTCCCCTTCTAATACCAATCTTGGACGACGCACCGTTTCAGAACCAATACCCTTTTTGGATTCTGCAAATTTTATGTACTGAACTAATTTGGCATGAATATCTAATTCCAACAATGGCATGAACCATCTGTAAATATTTATAGCTTCTTGTATTTTACCCGCTTTTGCTAATTTAAATACGGCAACTGTTTCTGCAGGAAAAGCACATACCAATCCAGCTACCCAACCATCAGCGCCTAATAATATTTCTTCCAATGCTAATGTATCCACCCCACATAAAATACTAAATCGATCTCCAAAAGCATTGCGTAATCTTGTTACATTGGTTACATCACGTGTTGATTCCTTAATAGCTTGTATAGTAGGAACTGTTGCCAATTCTGTAAACATTTCAATGGTGACATCTATTTTGTAATCAATTGGATTATTGTAAATCATGATTGGCAAATCAGTACTTGCAGCAATATCCTTAAAATACTGCACCGTTTCACGATGATCTGATTTGTAACGCATGGGAGGCAATAACATCAATCCTTGTGCACCCCATAATTTTGCATTTTTTGCTAATGCAACGGCTACACTGGTGCTACCTTCTGCTATATTAATAACTACAGGTACTTTGCCATTGACAAATGCCAAAGTTTCCTTTACTAAAATTTCTTTTTCTTCATTACTCAATACGCTGGCTTCCCCTAAAGTGCCCCCTAATATGATACCATTCACACCAGCATCCAATTGTGCTTGTAAATTTTTCTTGAATAAATCAAGATCCAATTTATCATCAGATGTAAACTTTGTAGTTACTGCGGGGAATACCCCTTTCCATACAATTGCCATATTATTGAATTTAATGTATAAATGAAGTACTAATATACAAAAAAACCAGCGAATTATCCTACCAACTCCCCTTCTAAATCGTAATCATAGGCCTTTGTTATCTTGACCATCACAAAATCTCCAATGTTTAATTTAGTATTGGTATTGATTACTACTTCATTATCCACTTCCACACTATCAAATTCAGTACGTCCCAAATAACGGCCCGCTTCTTTTTTATCCACCAACACCTTTAAAATCAACCCTTCTTTTTGTTGATTTTTATCCAAGCTAATTTCCTGCTGCACTTCCATGATCTCCTCTGCTCGGCGTTGCTTTTCGGCCGCTGGAACATCATCTACCAAATCATGGGCACTTGTATTTTCCTCATGACTGTAAGTGAATATTCCAACGCGATCAAATTTATGCTCCTGTAAAAAACCTTTTAATTCTTCGATATCAGCTAATGTTTCACCTGGGAAGCCTGCGATTAAAGTGGTTCTAATTGCGATACCTGGAACTCGTTTTCGAATTTCAGTAATCAATTCCCCCATTTCCTCACGCGTAATATTACGACGCATAGCTTGTAACATATTATTACTTGCATGTTGTAAAGGAATGTCAATGTATTTGCAAATATTATCTCGCTCACGCATTACATCCAACACTTCCAAAGGAAATTTTGAGGGATATGCATAATGTAATCGTATCCACTCCAACCCTTTTACATCCGCTAATGCATTTAACAATTTTGGTAATGCACGTTCCTTGTAAATATCTAATCCGTAATAAGTTAATTCCTGTGCAATGAGCATCACTTCCTTCACCCCTTTTTTCACCAAACCTTCCGCCTCGGCCACTAATTGCTCAATTGTTTTACTAACATGCTGGCCGCGCATTAATGGGATAGCACAAAAAGAACAAGTGCGATTACAACCTTCACTAATTTTTAAATACGCATAATGCGAAGGTGTACTTAATAATCTTTCTCCTAAAAGTTCCGCTTTGTAATCGGCATTTAGTTGATGTAACATCAACGGCAACTCCAAAGTGCCAAACCAAGCGTCTACTTCAGGGATTTCCAAAGCTAAGTCACTACGATACCTTTCGCTTAAACAACCCGTCACATATACTTTTTCTAATTTACCTTTTTTCTTTAATGCTACTTGTTCTAAAATGGTATTAACACTCTCCTCTTTTGCTTTATCAATAAATCCACAAGTATTCACTACTACTATATTATGATCTAACTTTTTATTTTCGTGCACGACGTCAATCTCATTGGCCAATAATTGACCACTTAACATTTCACTATCTACTAAGTTTTTACTACAACCTAATGTAATGATATTGACCTTATTCTGTGTTATAGTTTTTGCCTTCATGGTTTAATTGCCTTATTTATTTACTTCATTTGTAAAATGAAATGTGATATCAGGATTATTGGTGATTTCGGTATTTAAAAACCATTCACTTTGCGCCAAGTAAACCGGTGCTTCATCCTTATCCATCGCTGCGTTTTGTTGCTTAAATCTTAAAAAATCATGTAACTTATTTTGATCCTTTGAAGTTAACCAACAGGCTTTATAAAAAGGCAGGGTTCTAAATTCACATGCTGCGCCATACTCCTGCAATAATCTGTACTGTATTACCTCAAATTGTAAATCACCTACGCAACCAATAATTTTTTTATTTCCTCCAAACTGCGTAAACAACTGCGCAACGCCTTCGTCGGTTAACTGCTGTATTCCTTTTTCCAATTGTTTTGTTTTCATTGGATCCTTATTCACCAACTCCTTAAATATTTCAGGAGAGAATGTTGGGATACCCGTAAAATAAAACTTTTCACCTTCGGTTAAGGTATCTCCAATCTTAAAATTACCTGTATCAAATAAACCCACTACATCGCCGGGATAAGCATCATCAATAATATCCTTACTGCGCGCTAAAAAAGTATAAGGGTTTGCGAAGCGAACGTCTTTCTCCAAACGGACATGCTTATAATAAGTATTTCGTTCAAAGCGACCACTACACACACGCATAAATGCAATACGATCCCGATGCTTGGGATCTAAATTGGCGTGTATCTTAAATATAAAGCCACTAAATTTTTCCTCATTTGCTTTTACCTCACGCACATTGGTTTCCCTGTCTCTAGGCACTGGCGCAATTTGAATAAAAGTATCCAACATTTCCTTTACACCAAAGTTATTCACCGCGGACCCAAAAAATACGGGTGCAATTTTACCTTCCAAATATTCGCTTGCATTTAATGCCCCATAAACACCATCAATTAATTCTACATCTTCACGCAATACTGCAGCATCCCTATCTCCTATTTTTTCCTGCAAAACTGGACTTGCTAAATCTTGAATTGCAACAATATCTTCTTCCTCTGCTTTTGTACTTGCTGCAAACAACCTTAAGTTTTTATCATGCAAATTATATACCCCCTTAAATTCCTTACCACTATTAATTGGCCAAGTCATCGGGTGTAAGGATAGTTTTAATTCATTTTCTAATTCCTCCAATAAGTCAAAACGATTTTTACCATCCCGATCCATCTTATTGATAAAAACAATGACTGGCGTTGTACGCATGCGACATACTTCCATTAACCTTCTCGTTTGTGGCTCAACCCCATTCACACTATCAATCACCAATATAACACTATCCACTGCCGTTAAAGTTCGATAAGTATCTTCCGCAAAATCCTTGTGCCCCGGTGTATCCAATAAATTAATTAAAATATTTTGATACTCAAATGACATCACCGAAGTGGCCACCGAGATACCTCTTTGTCTTTCAATTTCCATGAAGTCACTAGTCGCATGCTTTTTAATCTTATTACTTTTAACTGCGCCTGCTGTTTGAATGGCACCACCAAATAACAACAACTTTTCAGTCAAAGTAGTTTTACCTGCATCCGGGTGAGAGATAATGGCGAATGTTTTTCGCCTGTTAATTTCCTTGTCGTACTTCATGCTATTTGCAATGTTGCATTATTTGCAACTTTATTAAAAGTTTGTTCGGCCAATGATTAAAAAATGGCTCGCATTCAAACTTTTTGAATCACGAGCCATTGGTATATTTTTTATCTAGTTAGATATCAATTGCTTCACCATATGCCGCCGCTACTGCCTCTTTTAATCCTTCACTCATGGTTGGGTGTGGATGAATTGCATTTAATATTTCATGTGCGGTTGTTTCTAACTTACGCGCTACCACTGCTTCTGCAATCATTTCAGTAACATTCATGCCAATCATATGGCAGCCTAAAAATTCACCATACTTTGCATCAAATATCACTTTCACAAAACCTTCTGTTGCGCCAGCAGCACTTGCTTTTCCACTTGCCATGAAAGGAAACTTACCCACTTTAATTTCGTAGCCTGCTTCCTTTGCCGCTTTTTCAGTATACCCCACACTTGAAATTTCAGGAATACAATAAGTACAACCTGGAATATTATTATAATCAATGCCTTCCGGTATATGTGTATGCTTTTTTTCTTGATAGGCAATATGTTCTGCTGCGTTAATTCCTTCCTTCGCTGCAACGTGCGCTAGTGCTTGACCAGGAGAACAATCCCCAATAGCGTAAATACCAGCTACACTTGTTTGTTGAAATTTATCTACAATGATACGGCCCTTGTCTGCCTTGATGCCGTTTTGTTCCAATCCAATATTTTCAATATTAGCAACATAACCCACCGCACTTAAAACAATATCCGCTTCTAAGGTTACAAAAGATCCGTCTAGTTGTTTCACTTTTGCTTTAACTAATGCACCTGAAGTATCTAAGGACTCAACAGAAGCATTTGTCATGATTTCAATTTCTTGTTTGCGATATTGCTTTTCTAATTCTCTTGAAATATCCTCATCTTCTACAGGAACAATCCTTGGTAAAAATTCAACAATGGTTACCTTGGTTCCCATGCTATTATATACATATGCAAACTCAACACCTATCGCACCGCTTCCAACAATAATCATACTTTTTGGTTGCGTTGGTAATACCATTGCTTCACGATAGCCTATTACTTTTTTACCATCTTGTTTTAAATTAGGTAATTCACGACTACGACCACCTGTTGCAATGACGATATATTTAGTTTCAACGATCTGCGTTTTTCCTTCCGCATCTTTTACTTCTACTTTCCCTTTTGACATCACCTTACCATAACCCATGATCACATCAATCTTATTCTTCTTCATCAAAAACTGAACACCTTTACTCATTTTATCAGCAACTCCACGGCTACGCTTAATCACTGCGCCGAAATCATGGCTTACCCCAGTAGTGGTAATACCATAGTTTGCACTATGCTTTACATAATCATAAACCTGTGCACTTTTTATTAAAGCCTTGGTAGGAATACATCCCCAGTTCAAACAAACACCCCCCAAACTTTCCTTTTCAATAATAGCCACTTTTAAGCCTAATTGAGAAGCACGGATGGCTGCAGGATAACCCCCGGGACCACTACCAATAACAATTACGTCGTATGCCATTGTATCACTTATTTTATTAATTTAAAGAGGAGCAAAAATACCCCCAAAAAGGCAAAACAAAAAACTATTCATTGCCTTATTGACCCCAAAATGCG
>JAURIP010000134.1 GCA_030832695.1 Sediminibacterium sp.
CCACCGCATCGGTCACAATGAGATCCATAAACCTTACCGCCATTTTTGCTGCCCATTTAAAATAGATGGCGCCAAATCCCTTCCATTTAGGTCGCATCCATTCCAATCCGTCTACATTTATTAATGTTGGCTTTTTAAACAACCTTGTAATTATCCCAAATGGGCCATTGGATACATTTAATACCAATACTACATCTGCATCTGAAAATGCTGCATGCCAAAAGGCTAAAAATGAATGTATGGGTTGGCTTAAACTTTTACTTTTGATGGTTGGAATATATTTTAAGTATATCCCATTTAGTTGTTTCGGTTTTTGATCAAACAAATAGGAATGGCAATACACAGTAACCTGCGCTCCGCCGGTGACGATACGCTCCCCTATATTTTTTACCAATGTTTCATAGCCACTATATACATAGGGGTAGCCACGAGAACCAATGATAGCAATTTTTAAAGGGAGCTGCTTCATGAATGAAATAAGTTTGCTATATTATTTTCAAATGCCATTATGCTAAAATGTTGATTCACCCTTTGAATACATTTTTCCTTCATTTCCAATTGATCCTCCTTTTGTAATAGCTCATAAATTTTATTGGTTGCAATCGTTACATCATGAATAGGAATAAATATTCCGGTTTCATTTTCAGCAATCATTTCGAGTGCGCCGCCTTGTGCAGTTACTACAACAGGAATGCCATACTGCATCGCTTCTAATACTACCGTGGGTAATGGGTCGGGTAATTGGGAGGGTAATATAAGAAGATCAATAGAGGAATAAAACTTATCCATTTCATGCTCAAATCCAGTATAAAAAATACGATCCTCTAATTGGTTATTTTTTATAAAATTTTGAATTTCGTCAACCAAATATTCATAGCCCGGGTATGCATCGCCAGTTATAATAAAATATAAAGGCGCGGCTGGATTGTTTTCTTTGCTTCGGTTTAATAATTGTTTGGCGATTTGTAAAAAATATTGTTGCCCCTTCCAAAAATGTACCCGCCCCGCCATGCCTATCACAATAGCTTCCTTAGGGATTTGGTATTGTGTTATAAAATTTACTTCGGTTGATTTTTCAACCGGCCCAATACCATTATATACTACATGCATTTTGGAAAGTAATGATGGGCTATTTTTACTCCAATGATCCTGAACCGCTTTTGAAACACAAATGATTGTTGTAGTATAATGCATCATGATCCATTGTATGGCGAGGAATAAAAATTTAGGCTTTTCTATAATTTCATGCACATGCCAAATATGCTTGATGTTATTTTTATTAGCTAGCCAGGCGCCTAGTAATACTGCAGTTGTATTTGCATATACTAAATCAATACCATTTTGGGATATGTATTTATTTAATAATGCACTGGCTTTATACCATTTATTGACTCTATTGATAATGCCCAATGGGGTGAAATATTTTCTTCGTATAATACCAAGGTTAATGACTGCTACTTGGATATTTTCTTGTTTTAATTTTTCAACCAAGGGGCCTTCAGCTGAAACTACCACATAACAGGTATGCCCCTGCCTTTTTAATAATTGTACGGTTTGTAAAAATATTTTACTTGCGCCATATAAGTCTGATGAGCTATGTAGTAATAAAATGCGCATTTATAATTGTTAGGGCTTTCTTGATTTAATCCATTTTGCTGGAACGCCTGCCACAACACTATAGGGAGGCACATTTTCGGTAACCACCGATCCGGCAGCAACTACGCTACCCTTGCCAATAGTAACCCCCGCTAAAATGATGCTATTTGCTGCTAGCCAACAATCATCTTCAATAATTACTTCTTTTTTTTCAACGCCCTGATCCCTAATTAAAATTTCAGGATGATCAAACACATGATTTTCCGCATAAATACTTACCCTTGGTGCAAGCATGACGTTATTGCCAATGGTAATTTTTCCAGAGCAGCCTATGTAATTATAGGGCCCAATATTTGAATTGTCACCCATTGTTAAACCCTCACCAATAGGGCCTCCGTATATATTGGATGGCCTTATGATGGCATATTT
This sequence comes from Sediminibacterium sp., assembly GCA_030832695.1. Next base: position 2,026 of record JAURIP010000134.1, read on the forward strand.
TCCAATAGTTACGCGATTACCCAATTTGATTCCTTGAAGGGACAGGCAATTAATTTCGGCACCATCTTCAATAATAGTATGATACCCTAATTGTAAATTTTTAGGATAAAAAATACGCACATTTTTACCGACCAATAATAATCCCTTGGCTGATTTTATCCTAAGGCGCATTAACAAACCTCGGATAAAAAAGAAAAATAGATAGTAGTAGGTAATCATTTTATTTTGATTGCTCCAGCCGGCTTGAAATCTATTGTTTAATTGATTTTTCATGCTATTGTAAAAATACTTTTAAGGTAATAGAATATGAAGTAAATTGTGTTACCAAGAATACGATGAAAGAAAAGATTAAATACATTTTTATTAAGCTGTTAGATATAGTCCTACTTCCTTTGACTTATCTTTTGTTGCCCATATATAAATTGGTAAAAAAATATGGGATCATTAATTTTCCCTTACAAGTGAAGGCCTTTATCAAAACTGGGGTTTTCCCAATGCAGGACCATTATTATAACCCTCAATTTGTATATTCAAAAAGTTTTGATGCTAATAAAATTCGCAGTCTTCATTTAAATTTTAATCTTGACAAGCAATTATCTGCATTAGCGCAGCTTAAATTTACGAATGAACTTACCTTTAAAAAAGAAGGTGACCCTTACCAAGGCATATTTTATTTAAACAATCCAGCTTATGGCCCCGGCGATGCCGATTTGTATTATTTAATGGTGCGTAATTTACAACCCAAAAAAATTATCGAAATAGGATCGGGATTTTCAACCATGGTTTGTTTATTAGCGATTGAAAAAAATAAGGACGCCGGTATCACTACTTCACTCACCTGTATTGAACCCTATGAAATTAACTGGTTGGATACGACTAAAAACATTGAATTAATTCGTGAAAAAGTGGAGGACATCCCTGTTGATTATTTTAAACAATTACAGGAAAATGATATTTTGTTTATTGATTCCTCCCACATTATCCGCCCCGAAAACGATGTGTTATTTGAGTACCTTGAAATTTTACCCGTATTGAACAAAGGGGTAATCATTCATATTCATGATATTTTTTCACCCCGACATTATCGCGCCGACTGGTTACAAAAGGACCTTCGTCTTTGGAATGAACAATACCTATTGGAAGCCTTTTTATATTATAATGATAGTTTTGAAATTATTTATTCATTGAACTATCTTAAAACCAATCATTTTAACGCCACGCAGCAAACTTTGACTAATTTATCGGAACAGGACCAACCTGCATCCTTTTGGCTCAGAAAAATTAAGTAGCATTATAATTTTATAGCCGTATACGATTTTGGGATACCCAAAAACCTTTCCACCTGAATTTCAGCATCCGGAAATAATTGCTTAAACCGATTATGCGTAAACATTAAAGTGGAGTGCGAAACTATAATTGCTGCTTTATACGTTTTAGCCTTGGGAAAATAGTTGATATTAAACGTCATGATCAGTAAGGCCCTAATCGGATGTGGCAAAAATTGAAATAAGGGCAACAAACTATGTGGCTCCAAAGGAAACCACAAGGAAGGTGTTTGTACAATGTATTTATCTGAAACCCGCCTTATTTCATCAGCAAATATTTGCTGATTTTCATAACTACCTACATGTTCAATCACTGAATTTGAAAAAATTAAATCCACATCTCCCTTTTGATATGCTAAGCCTAAGCCATTGCCCATACTACTGGTAAATTGATTGCTATCGCTTTGTGGTATCTCACTGGTATATAAATTCAATAAATGAATTCTACACGCTGGATGCTGCCAACCAATATTTTTCCAATACTGTATATCCCCACCAATATCTAATATTTTAAAATGGTCTTTTTGTATTAATTTTTCAATGCGGTTTTTTAAATAATCAAACCGTTTTTGACGAAACTGATTTACAAAAGAATCTTTTTTATTATGATTTACTAAAATTTTAAATATACTCATGAATCAGCCATTGCTTTTTTAAATAATTGCATTAATGATTGTCCTGTTTTTTCCCAAGAAAAATTTTGCAATTGCGCATTCCCTTTTTCAATATAGGATCGGCGTAGCGCTTCATCATTTAATAATAAGGTTATTGTTTGAGCGATATCGTTTACCTCAAAAGGATTAAAACTTTTAGCTCCTAAGCCTGCAACTTCAGGTAAACATGTATTATTTGCAATCACCACTGGAACCTTGTACTTAAACGCTTCCAATACAGGTATACCAAACCCCTCATTGATAGAGGGAAAAACATACAATTTAGCTTTTTGGTATATTGCTTGCACTTCATCATCATTTAAATACCCTGTCAAAATCACATCCCTTGATAGTTGTTCCTGGTTGATTGCATCAGTAATAGCTGCGGTATCATCTAAGGTTATTTTGTTGGAGGCTTTACCCACCAATACTAATTTTAAATTTGGGAAGCCCGACTGCTTAACCATTTTAAATGCACGAATGAGCGCAGGAATGTTTTTTCGTTTTTCCAAAGTACCCACATGTAAAATATAATCTGTATTTAAAATATCCTGAGTAGTTGCGGAAAATTGATTTTGGTTGTTTTGAGAATCTTTATTTTGATTCTCGATCGTTTTGGGCGCCTCTCTAATCGCTATTATTTTACTTTGCGGTATGCCTGTGTACTTGGCCAATTGATTAGAAGCATATTGTGTGGGCGTTACTACAAATGCGGCTTTTTTTGCTGCTGCTAATCCTAAGTTTCTAAAAAACAATAGCCAATACTTATTATAATGCTGTGGGTATTCCCAAAAAAAAGCGTCGTGGAATACTGGGATGGTTTTAATACCCAATGAAAAATAAGGAACCATGAAGTCGGAGCAAAATAAAACTTGACAACCCAGGGCTTTGGATTTATAAGGCAGGATAATTTGTTTCCAAAAAAAATAACTGAGTTGCTCTTTTATTTTTAACAAAAAATGATTGCCTGTATATGCTTTGTTCGAAGCATCTAAAAAATAGAAGATAAAACCAGGATGTTCCTTTTTTAATTCAATGACCAAGCTTTGCAAATAACTACGCGCACC
>JAURIP010000381.1 GCA_030832695.1 Sediminibacterium sp.
AGGCGTCAAGCCTGGTATGACTTATGGACAAACAGATGATTTTAGTTACAATATTGTGAAGGACCCGGTGCACGTGCATGATTTTCATGCAACGCTATTGCACATCATGGGCATCAATCACGAACAATTAATTTATAAATACCAAGGAAGGCGATTCCGACTGACAGATGTCTCTGGTAAAGTAATTAATGACATCTTAGTATAAAATAAATCTAAAAAATTTATTTCAAATTTTATACGCCCGCTTTTTTAAGTACTTCTAAAGTTTTTCTTAATCCGGTTTTAGCGACTTGTAATAAATCTTCTTTATAATAATTTGGATTATACATTTCTAGTGAAATAAATCCTTTGTATCCAGTTGCTTTTAAATCTTTAAAAATAGAAGCAAGTGGTAATATGCCATCGCCTGGATAAACACGATGTTCATCTCTTAAATCTTTAAACGCAGGCGTGTTGGGTGCATCATTGAATTGAAAAATAGCAATCGCATCTCCCTTTAACATTTTTAATCCCTCAAAACCACCATCACTAATATACATATGATATACATCGGGAATAACTAGCGCGTTTGGATGATTTGCATCCATCGCAATACCAACGGCTTGACCTAATGTTTTGATGGTAAAATATTTTACAAAAACCAAGGCTGGTTTAATATTAAATTCTTTCATACCAATTTCAATAATTTCGCGATATCGTTCTGCCACCCATTTTTGATGAAAATTTTCAGGTAGGGTATTCGGTATGGTTTGAATATGTTCGGCGCCTATATCATGGGCCATACGCATACGTCGGCGTGTTTCTTTCAACGACACTTCAAATTCGGACATGGTTCCTGGTATTGCATTCCAAAGGCCAATCACACTTGGCACTTTAAGACCCAACTTTTTAATTTCCGCACCTAACACTTTTAAATTGCCCCCATTTTTTTCAAATTCTTCTAATTCACTGTCCCAGGGCTCAATACCATCAAAGCCTGCTTCAGCTGCAATGCTTACTTTATCCTTAAGTGAGGCTGGTCGAATGGTGGCGGTATCCAAACAGATAGGCCATGGACTTGCGCCATTTTGATAACGCTTCCCCTTTTGTTCCAATTGTTTTGTTTCCGCAATTACAGCCGTTGGCAAAATTCCGGCCATTAAGCCGAATGTGCTACTTAATCCGATAAAGTTTCTGCGTTTCATAGAATTATTTAGTTCATGAGATGCTAATATACAAAATTTATAGACTAGGCTATTGAATGAGGTAATTTGAATTTAAATCACAATTTAAAATGCATTAGCCGCAATATTTTATTTATATTTATTTTACAAAAAATAGGGGTATGAAAAAAATTCTATTATTCACTAGCTTCTGTATATTAATGCTTACCTCTAGCGTTAATAGTCAAACAAATATAAATATTTTGGGGGCATGGGGGAAAGAGGAAAATAATACTAAAACATTGGTTATAATCACTGATTATATTTTCAGTGTAGCAAGTTATAACTTAGTAGAGAAAAAATTTAATTATAGTTGGGGTGGCAAGTATCGTATAGATAATAAAAATATTGAATTATCCTATGAATGGAATTCTCAGGACAGCTCCATGGTCAATCTATCAGCAAGTAATCCAATAGCACTTGAAAAAAATGGTCAACTTTCCATAGGCAATATATTATCCGGCTTAACGAGGTTGGATGGGGGAAAAGCAGGCGATTTATTTGGCTCTTGGATTATAAGCGGAAATTATACAAATGATATTGTTAGTAAAAGAGCAAATCCTTTTTTTCCAAGACGCACCATGAAAATTATTTCAGGCAAGTACTTTCAATGGGTAAGTTATAATGTAGTGACTAAAAAATTCTTTGATGCAGGAGGAGGAACACAAACAACACAAAACGGAAAGTATACCGAAAACATTGAATACTTTACAAAAACCACACAAAGTATTGGAAAGTCGCTTTCATTTGGATATACAATAATTGATGGGGACTGGAGACACCAAGGACAAAAATCAACGGGTGGTCCATTAGATGAATGTTGGACCAAAAGAAAAATAATTGAAGAAAAATTTAGTATAAAATAAATC
>JAURIP010000360.1 GCA_030832695.1 Sediminibacterium sp.
CCCAATTTTATTTAGGAAGTACAACTGAATCAATCACGTGGATGATTCCGTTACCTGCCTTTAAATCTGTAGCAACAACTGTAGCTGTTCCTCCTTTTTCGTCAGTCAATATAACTTTTCCGTTTTTCAACGAAGCTGTTACTGTACCTCCACTAACTGTTTTCAATGCTAAAGATCCGTTTGCAGCAGTAATCGCTTTTACGACCGTTGCAGCATCGAATGTGCCCGAAATAACATGGTAAGTAAGAACTTTTGCCAGCGTAGCCTTGTTTTCAGGCTTCAATAAATAATCAACAGTTCCTGCAGGTAACTTAGCAAATGCTGCATTTACAGGTGCAAATACAGTAAAAGGGCCTGCACTTTGTAATGTCTCAACTAAGCCTGCTGCCTTTACAGCTGCAACCAAAGTAGTATGATCTGCTGATCCGATCGCAATGTCTACTACTGTTTTTTGAGCGTTTGACGCAAAACTCATGCCGATTAAAGCGATTAATGTCAAAGTAATTGATTTTAATTTCATTTTCGTTTTTTTTGTTTTAGTACAATGCCATAACTCATTAATTGTGAAATAGTTTTAAAAAAAATAAAATGCAAGGTCTACCTTGTGCGCGCTTGCTGCTTGGATTAAAATGGGATGCGTTTTATTTTACATGTATTGAATGCATCGTTTGAATTCGTATAGTAATACGAAGTGCACGCTCATGTTGATTAGTCAATTTAATCTACTTTAGTATTTGATGATTTTTAATTAATGCTTCACGTAATTCTTGGTAGGGAACTTCATGTGTTTGGCAATTTTTGTCAATAGCGATACTTGCTGCAATGGCAGCAGATTGACCCAGTACCATAAATACCGGCTCCATTCGAATGGAACCATAAGCGATATGGGAAGATGAAAGGCAAACGGGGATAAACAAATTACTTATTTCAGATTTTTTAGGGATGATGGATTTATAGCTAATTGGAAAGGGTGCATCGACATGCGCCTCCACATTTCCTTCGTTTTTAACATATCCGTTTAAGTCGACGTATCTCTGAATGGGATGAGAGTCCATTTGGTATGCGCCTAAGCCTATCACGTCTTGGGCAACAGCCAACGCTTCACAATCACGCTGGGTCATTACATAATCACTGACTAAGCGCCTTGCCTCTCTAATGTATAATTGGTCAGTCCAACCTTCATTTTGGCTAAATTCGTCTTTACACATTCCCCATTTGGAAACTACATCACGCACTTGTTTAGGAATTCTTGGATGATATGCCAAAGTCCACATTAAGCCTTGTTGGTACTTTTTATGTAAGGATGCAATTTTCAAACGGTCTTCATAACTAGCTTCGGGGTAGAGATAATTTTGGCCAACAAAATCGGTTGAAAAGCCCTTTTGATTATTTGTATCTGTCTTTCGGTTTGGCATTTCCGAATTTATCCAAGGCACTAAAGGGTCCCCATAATCATACATTTTACTAATTTCACCTTTTGCAGCTTCGTAATTGCGAAACAATAATTCATATTCTATTTCCTTGTAACCTATTGGTTTTTTAAATGGAATCCGATTATCAGGATGATCTGTCAGAGTCATTCGATAGCAATAGGCTTGAATTTTATGATCGGCTTGTCCATCAATTCCGGGCTTTCCAGGGCTGACAAATGGTAATAATCCACTTTTGGGATTATCTTTGACTAGATAAGGGCTAACTCCCTCGATAAAATTATGGTGAATCGAGTTCCTAGATATTTTTTTATGCAAGGTCAAGCTGACATTGTTTGCCTGAACTCCATTTAACGATTCTCCATATTGGCTATTTGACTCCCGGCCTACCGTATAACTGACCCCGGAGGCGGCCATCAAATCTCCTTCATAGGTACAATCCATAAACATTTTACCTTGATAAATCTGACCCGTTTCCATCTGTATCGATTTTATCACGTGTCCTTCCTTTTTTACGCCCGTTTTTCGATTTAAACGCTGTTGATAGACAATCCGAATGTTAGGTTCCTTTTCTAGCATTTCATGATATACTTTTAAAGCTGCTGAAGGCTCAAAAGCCCACATGGCATCTTCCTCGAAGGTATTATATCCGACGCCGCGATACGACTCCCTGTTTTGATAAATCCAGTTTTCTGGCTTCAAATAATACTTTTTGATATTTTGATAAAACTCACGGGAAAGGCCGCCAATGGCTTGCTTATTTCCAATATCAGTCTTGCC
>JAURIP010000326.1 GCA_030832695.1 Sediminibacterium sp.
ACCAATTTTATCATTCATGCCATAAGTAGTCACCATCGAATAAGCCATCTTGGTGATTTGTTGTAAATCATTAGATGCCCCGGTAGATATGCGACCAAAGAAAATTTGTTCTGCAGCACGCCCACCCAAAGTCATACACATTTGATCCGTTAATTGCTCAATCGTATATAAGTATTGCTCCTTTGGTGTGTATTGCGCATAACCTAATGCAGCAGTACCACGCGGCACAATCGTTACTTTTAATAATGGATATGCATGCTCTAAAAACCAGCCACAAATTGCGTGACCTGCTTCATGATATGCAATGACTTCTTTTTCTTCCTTAGAAATAATTTTATTCTTTTTCTCTAATCCACCAATCACTCTATCAATGGCATCTTGAAAATCTTTCATCTCCACACCTGTCTTTCCTTTTCTTGCTGCAATCAATGCTGCTTCATTACAAACATTGGCAATATCTGCCCCTGCAAAACCTGGTGTTTGTTCCGCCAACTTATGCACGTCTAAATTTTCAGAAACCTTAATGGGACCTAAATGCACTTTAAATATTTCCTCACGACCTTTAACATCAGGACGATCAATGGATATTTGACGATCAAAACGACCTGGTCTTAATAAGGCACTATCCAATACATCAGGACGGTTCGTCGCGGCTAAAATAATAATTCCTGTATCGCCACCAAAACCATCCATCTCCACTAATAATTGGTTCAATGTATTTTCACGTTCGTCATTGCTCATCATGGCATTTTTACCACGGGCGCGACCAATCGCATCAATCTCATCAATAAAAATAATACAAGGTGCTTTTTCACGCGCTTGTTTAAACAAATCACGTACACGACTTGCGCCCACACCCACAAACATCTCCACAAAATCAGAGCCACTTAAACTAAAAAATGGTACTTGCGCTTCCCCCGCCATCGCTTTCGCTAATAAAGTTTTACCTGTACCTGGAGGGCCAATTAATAATGCGCCCTTTGGAATTTTACCACCAAGTGCAGTATATTTTTTGGGTTGTTTTAGGAAGTCAACAATTTCCATTACTTCTTCCTTTGCTTCCTCTAATCCTGCAACATCCGCAAAAGTAATATTCACCTTAGTGCCACCTTTTTCAAATAAAGTAGCCTTTGATTTTCCAACATTAAAAATACCACCTGGGCCACCGCCACTTCCTCCGCCGCCGCCCATCTTACGCATCAATACCACCCAAACCACAATAATTAACACAAATGAAAATATGGTATTCGCTATTGGGCCAAACCACTCTCCTTCCTTCACTGTATTTTGAGGAATTTCAGTAATCCCTTTTTGCTCATAAAATTTTTGCAAGCGTTCATTAAAACTATTCCAGTCTGTAACACTAAACTCAAATAAAGGCACGCCCTTTACTTTCGCTTTATCAATTTTTGTTTTTAATTTTTGAACATAAAAATCTTTTCCAATACTATCTGGTTTGATATATACACGAACCAACTCTTTGTTTTGTACCAAATCGATACGCTCCACATCCCCATTGGAAAGCATTACTTGCTTAAATTCCTGTTCAGTCGTTAGACGAATTTCAGGTGCCATTTGGAAAAAACGCGCAGACAATAGAGAGATCGCAATTAACCCGTAAATCCAATACAAATTAAACTTAGGCAACTTAGGACCATCACCCAATGGCGAACCTTTCTTTTTTTTATTATCAGGAATCATAATCGATATTTATTTTTTCGAACACTACTAATGAAATCGCTTAAATTTCAACAGGAGCACAATATTGTTTTTATTATAACAACGCTTATATTAAAATAGTTTATAAATCGTGCATTTTAGTATCCGCGTCACTCCACATTTCCTCTAAACGATAAAAATTTCTGGACTCAGGATGCATAATATGAACAACGATATTAATGTAGTCAATAAGTAACCATTGTGCAGCCGTTTTGCCCTCACTCTTATAAGCCCATTCGGAACAATTCGTTTTCACTTCATACTCCACATTATCAGCAATCGCTTTTAATTGTGTGGTATTATTTGCTTCGCAAATGATAAAAAAATCGGTCGTTGCTTCATGAATTTTTCTTAAATCCATGCTAATGATATTTTCGCCTTTTTTATCCTGAATGGCTTTAATAATGGTTTTGAATATTTTAGCGTTGCGCGTAATTTGAGGTGTCGACGATTTTGGTCGATTTTTCAATGCAGTAAGATGTTCCAATGATGCTTTTTATTTATTTGTTATTGCTTTATTAGTCTAAAGATTAATAAATTAAATATTATTCTATGCTAACTTTACAAAAATAACAATTCTTTGTCACCTGCCACACCAATTATCACATTAGGGGAGCCGCTTATAGAACTGTCTGAGATTGATAGTACCAATATGTATGCCATGGAGCAGATTCATGCCCAAAAGGCCTTATCTGGCAGTGTGTACCAAACTGATTTTCAGACGAATGG
>JAURIP010000255.1 GCA_030832695.1 Sediminibacterium sp.
ATACTAGCCACTGCTATGATTTGTCCTTTTCTTGCTTTTATTTCTTGAATATTGGAAACGACTTTATCATAATACATATCTTTTGTTGCTATGAAAACAACAGGTAAAGTTTCATCTACTAATGCAATTGGGCCATGTTTCATTTCTGCGGCAGGATAACCTTCAGCATGTATATAAGTAATCTCCTTTAATTTCAATGCCCCTTCTAATGCGATAGGGAAATTATAGCCCCTGCCTAAGTATAAAAAATCTTTAGCATTTTTAAACTTCAGCGCAATTTTTTGTATCACGGAGGTGTCTGCTAAAATTTCTTTTATTTTTTCCGGCACGGAAGCTAATTCATGTACTAAGTGAATATATCGATCTTCGGAAATACTTCCTTTTGATTTTGCCATTTTGAGTGCGATCATTGCAAGCACCGTTAATTGTCCTGTAAATGCCTTGGTACTCGCTACACCAATTTCGGGTCCGGCATGTGTATATGCGCCCGCATTGCTTAATCTTGCGATACTGCTACCAACAGCATTTACAATACCAAATATAAAAGCACCTTTTTCTTTAGCACTTTCTAAAGCAACTAAAGTATCAGCGGTCTCGCCACTTTGTGAAATGGCAATAATCACATCACCAGGATGGATTACTGGATTGCGGTATCTAAATTCAGAAGCATACTCCACTTCAACAGGAATTCGACAAAGTTCTTCTATTAAATATTCAGCATACAATCCAGCATGCCAACTAGTGCCACAAGCGACAATGATAATGCGCGATGCGTTGGTAAGTGCATCTATATTATGATCGACACCCGCCATTACAATTTCTAATTCCTCGTGTAATAATCTTCCTCTTAAACAATCGTATATAGTTTCAGGTTGCTCAAAAATTTCTTTCAACATAAAATGCTCATATCCTCCTTTTTCAATAGCAGCTAATTCCATATCTAATTTTTGTATGAAAGGTGTTTGCTTTTCATTACCCAAATTTTTTAAGATGAGCTCATCTTTTTTTACAATTGCTATTTCATAATCATTGACGTATACTACTTCTTTAGTGTATTCAATAATGGGGGAGGCGTCGCTGGCTAAAAAATGTTCGTCCTTGCCTATGCCAATCACCAATGGACTTCCTTTACGCGCGGCGATAATAGTTTCAGGGTCGTCTTGATCAATTAATAAAATACAATAAGCGCCTACAATTCTTTTTAAGGCAATACGTAAAGCTTCTTCTAAGGTACTTTTATTATTATCTTGAATTTCTTGAATAAAATTGAGCAATACTTCAGTATCGGTATCACTTTTAAAAGTATAGCCTTTTGAAATTAACTCTTTTTTGATAGGCGCATAGTTTTCAATAATGCCATTGTGTAGCATTGCGAAACGTCCATTATTTGACAAATGAGGATGTGCATTTCTATCGGAAGGTTCGCCATGCGTGGCCCATCTTGTGTGACCAATACAAATATTGGAGTGCATATTTATTCCTACTACGGCATCTTCTAGTTCGACAACTTTACCTTTCTTCTTGTGTACTTGCAGTTTCCCATCTTGAATAATAGCAACACCAGTACTATCATAGCCACGATATTCTAATCTCTTTAAACCTTTTAGTACAATGGGGTAAGCCTCCCTATTTCCTATATAACCTACAATGCCACACATATATTAAGTATTTAAGTAATTATTCAAAATTTTATCAAAATTAGATACATAATACTTTATCTAGGGTAGTATTCGTCTGTTTTGACTTTCAATTAAAAGTAATGTTAATGAGGAGATTTAAGGTAAATTAAACTTGAACTATTTATTAAAGCAAAGTGCCACTTAAAAAGAAATAAGCCAAACTAAAATAAATTAGTATCGCCGTTACATCGACTAAGGTGGCCACAAAAGGGGCTGATGAAACAGCAGGGTCAGCACCTAATCTTTTTAAAACAATCGGCAACATGGATCCGGTTATTGTTCCCCATATCACCACACCTAAAATGGTGAATCCAATGGTAATGCCGATTAAAAACCAATGTACCCCATAAAATCCTGGAACAATCAAATGCCATACGGCAACTCTAAAAAATCCAAGAATGCCTAATAGAATGCCTAATAAAAAACCGCCAATAATTTCTCTTCTTAATATTTTCCACCAATCCGCAATCGTAATTTCTCCAACAGCCATTGCTTGAATGATTAGCGTGGATGATTGTGATCCAGAATTTCCACCTGTAGATAAAATCAATGGAATAAAACTTGCGAGTACCAATACCTTCGCCAATTCATCTTCAAAGTAACCCATAGCAGTAGCGGTGAATAATTCACCTATAAATAATACCACTAACCAAGTAATTCTTTTTTTGAAGAGTTTAAATATTGAAATATCTAAATAAGGTTCATTCAATGCTTCCATACCTCCCATCTTTTGCATATCCTCACTGAACTCCTCATTGGTCACCCATAAGATATCATCGATGGTTACTATACCTAATAAAACATCATTGTCATCCACTACGGGTATCGCAGTTCTGTTATTCATTTTAAAAACCTGACTCGCATGCTCTTGGTCATCGTAAACATTTAATGCTACAAATCGGCCATCAATAATTTCAGAAATAATATCATCAGGCTTTGCCAATAATAAATCTCTAATTCTGATATCATCAATTAATCCGCCTTTTTCATCAATGATATAAATAACATCAATGGTCTCCGAGTTTTTGCCATATTTGCGGATGTTGTCTAACACCTGCGCAACGGTATAATGAGGATATACGTATACATAATCGGGCGTCATTAAACGACCCACACTATCTTCGGGATAACCTAATAAGGAGAGCGTAATTTTTCTTTCTTCAGGGTCTAGCAATTTTATTAAATCTCTGATCGCTGCCTTGGGTAATTCTTCTAAAAAGTCGGTACGGTCATCCGGTGGAAGTTCATTTAAAATTTTAGCAGTTTTACGCGCTGGTAATTCCTTAATGATATCTTTTTGTTGGTTGATATCCAAAATTTTAAAAACACTTACCGCACGGTGTACGGTCATATTATCGATAATAGTCGCCTCCTGTTGGGGAAATTCATTCACCAATTCAACAACATCACTGATGTTTTGCTCATCTAAAAATTCTTTTAATAGATGTGTGTCCTC
>JAURIP010000383.1 GCA_030832695.1 Sediminibacterium sp.
AATCCTTTTTTATATAGATTAAGAAGTAGTGCACAGCAACCCATTGCAGATATTTTTTATAAAGTGGGCCAAGAAATACAAGAACTAGAAAAATTACAGCCAGATATTACCAAGCATCCAGGATTAATGAAAGGACATTTGCCATTTATGGGTGAGTTGCTCCTGGGGCATTTAAGGTATGGTACACAAGGCAAAAACAATATTGAATTTTGTCATCCATTTATTAAGAAAAACTTGGCACCAGGAAAGAATCTTGCATTAGCAGGTAATTTCAATTTGGTGAATACAGATGAATTGTTCAAAAAAATCCAACATGAACCAGGTGCTTTTGAAAAACAAAGTGACTTAGCAGCCATGATGGAAGTGATTCACCACTTCTTAGTGATAGAAGAAAGTAAAAATCCCAATAACCCAAATATTTCGGAAGTATTAAAACAAGCTGTCCCAATGTTTGATGGTGGCTTCACCATTGGTGGACTAGTTGGTAATGGATATAGTTTTATTATGCGTGATGCGCATGGCATTCGTCCAGCTTATTATTATATAGACGGTGAAGTGATTGTTGCTGCTAGTGAAAGAGCTGCAATTCGCACTACATTCAATGTAGGCGAGAATGAAGTACATGAATTAATGCCAGGTAATGCTTTAATTATTGACGATAAGGGTGGTTACACCATAGAACAAATTATTGAACCAAAAGAAAGAAGGGCTTGTTCTTTTGAGCGAATTTATTTTTCTAGAGGTGGAGATGAGAAAATTTATAGAGAGCGTATCGCTCTCGGACATTACTTGAGTAAAATTGTTTTAGATAGAATTGAAAAGGATTTAAAGAATACGATTTTCTCTTATATCCCAAATACTGCTGAAGTAGCATTTTATGGATTGATAAAAGGGATGGAAGAATACTTGAATGCCATTAAAGTGGAACGTATTTTAAGTTGGGGTAAAGACGTAGACGCGGATAAATTAGGTGAGATGGTGAATCGAAAAATTCGCCAAGAAAAGATTGCCATCAAAGATGTCAAATTAAGAACATTCATCACTGAAGACGCGAACCGAAATGAGATGGTGCAACATGTGTATGATATCACTTATGGTACAGTGCGTAAAAATGAAGATTGCTTGGTGGTCATAGATGATAGTATTGTTAGAGGGACTACTTTAAAAGAAAGCATAGTTAGAATGCTATCCAGACTTTCGCCAAAAAAGATCATTGTGGTTTCATCTGCACCTCAAATCAGATACCCTGATTGTTATGGTATTGATATGAGTAAGATGGGCGATTTTATTGCATTTAAAGCCGCTATTGCCTTGTTGAAAGAAAGAGGTATGGAGCAGATAATGAATGATGTCTATCAAAAGATCAAAACACTTGAAGCAAAGAACGAATTACATACCGAAAATGTGGTGCGTGAATTATATAAGCCTTTTACAACAGAAGAAATTTCAGACAAAATTGCACAACTCATCACGCCAGATAACATTCAAATTCCTGTAGAAGTGATTTATCAGACCATTGAAGGATTGCATGCATGCTGTCCTACCAATACGGGTGATTGGTATTTTACTGGTAACTATCCAACACCGGGTGGCAATAAAGTTTGTAATAAAGCATATACCAACTATATCGAAGGTAATAACCAACGAGGCTATTAGAGTCGATAGCAAATCGCGTTGATATTCATGCCTGCACCAACAGATGCAAAAATTACGATATCGCCTTTTTCTAATTGATGTTCTGAATATTTCCCTCTAAGTACTAGATCATATAAAGTTGGAATAGTTGCTACGGAACTATTACCTAATTCGTGGATACTCATAGGCATAATGTCTGCCGGGATAGCCTTTATATCATATAATTTATACAATGCCTTAATAAAGCCTTCATCCATTTTTTCGTTGGCTTGATGTAGGAAGAATTTTTTCACCTCATGTATACCCACTCCAGCTTTTTCGATACAAGCTTTCATGGCAATTGGCACATTCTTAATGGCATACTCATACACTTTTCGGCCTTTCATTTTTATATACCTTGTTGTATCATCTGCTTGGGGATG
>JAURIP010000293.1 GCA_030832695.1 Sediminibacterium sp.
CATAACCATTCGGTGCGAAAGATTTTACAGGCGCTGCGCCTATAAAACCATCTTTATTCAAATTCAAATAAGGAAAATTACCCTGCCAAAAATTACATTTACTCACCCCCGTCTCATCAAATGTTTTACCCCAACTATAGCTGTTATTGACTAAACCGCCACGCGCAGCATATTCCCATTCTGCCTCAGTGGGTAATCTTTTACCCGCCCACTTACTATAAGCCATAGCGTCATCCCAACTTACATGAGTCACTGGAAAATTATCCTTCCCAATTATATCAGTATTTGGCCCATTTGGATGCTTCCAATTCGCACCCCTAGTCCATGCCCACCATTGACTGTAATCGTTTAAATTAACTTCCGATTTTGTAGGTACAAATATTAAGGAAGCTGCCTTTAATACCGAATCTGGTGGCTTCGGCGTATTCGGAGGTACTTGGGATTTAATCTCTTCCCAATTAATATCTTTTTCTGCAGTTGTAATATATCCTGTTGCTTTTACAAATTCACTAAACTGCGCATTGGTCACTTCTGTTGCATCCATATAAAACCCATTCACTTTTACACCGTGCTTTGGATATTCATCTTTACGTGCTTGCTCATTATCACCACCCATCATAAAATTGCCAGCAGGTATCCAAACCATTCCATCGTGTTTGTCCACTTTCTGCCCAAATGAATTAAAACGAGAAGGAATTTTACTACAACATGACTTCAAAGTGTCTGTATTCGCTACTTTATTTGCAGGAGTAACTTTTTTATTGACAGGAGCAGCTACTATTTTTTTTGTACTAATTGTTTTTGGACCTACTGTTTTTGAAATTGCATTTTTATTTGGGGTATCCTTTTTTTGCTGCGCCATTATATTGACTGACAAAAAAAACATTACTGTAAATAATACAAAAACAATATTTTTAAAATTCAAGTTGCTATTTTTCATATTTTATTTTACTTAATTAGTTCAAATCGGAGAAACCCTTTTAATGGGATTACATTTTAAAGGATTAGTGCTCATTTACCCTTCTATAAAATCCTTTCTCATAGGGCTAAAAGTATCCAATAAAACGCCTTCTTCCAAACAAATTACCCCATGCCAAACATTGGATGCAGCAAAAAAGGTTTCCCCTTGATGCAATACCTTTTTTACCCCGCCTACTTCCACCTCAAATTGTCCAGATGCCACATAAGTTATTTGAACATGTGGGTGCTGATGCAATACTCCGATAGCCCCTTTTTCAAACTTAACTTTAACCAACATCACTGATTCCTCATAAGCTAAAATGGCACGTTGTACCCCAGGCGCAACACTTGTCCATTTTACTATATCGTTTTCGGTAAAAACATTGGTCATTTGCTTGATTTTAATTATTTTGTATAGGTAAATTAAAAACAATTTGAACGATTGGCTATATTGTCAAATACAAGAATTATTCAAAATTTACCTACCTGATAAAGATAAATTTTATTTCTAAATTAAAAGCTATGCAATTAAAATCATTGTTATTATCGCTCCTTCTTATGTCATTTATTTGCGAAAACGTTGTCGGGCAACAAAGCAGCAGAAATGATATTATGAAAAATTTGATCACTGAAAACTATGCATTGGCCGAAAGCCAATATACATTGATGATGAAATCGGTTCCTTCAGGCAAACTTCCACAATCCTATGATGCTGCTAAAAATCAGCTTATATCAAGAGAAATCACTTGGTGGTGCACTGGCTTTTATCCGGGCTCTTTATTATACATTTACGAGCAAACTAAAAGTGAAACCATTAAAACAGAAGCATTGCGTGCTTTAAAAGTGATTGAACCAAATCAATATTATACAGGCAATCACGACTTAGGATTCATGATGTATTGCAGCTATGGAAATGCTTATCGTTTATTTAAAGATGAAAATTACAAGCAAATCATTTTTAACGCTGCAGCTTCTTTAGCAACCAGGTATCGCCCTACGATGCAATCCATTCAATCTTGGAATAAAAATCAATACTTTAATTGCCCAGTCATTATTGATAATATGATGAACTTAGAAATGATGAACTGGGTAAGTCAAAATGGAGGGGATGCCAAATACCAACAAATTGCTGTCACGCATAGCAATACTTCCATGAAAGAATTTTATCGCCCTGATTACAGCTCATTCCATGTTGTTGATTTTGATGAAAAAACAGGAAAGGTATTAAGAAAAACTACCCACCAAGGTGCTGCAAACACTTCCGCATGGTCAAGAGGACAAGCTTGGGGATTATATGGCTACATCACGATGTATCGTGCAACGAAGAATATTGCTTATTTAAATCATGCAAAAAAAATTGCAGCATTTTATTTAAACCACCCCAATTTACCAGCAGATAAGGTTCCTTATTGGGACTTTGATGCAGGTCAACAACCCATTGCAAAGCGTGACGCATCCGCTGCTGCTATTACTGCATCTGCCTTGATGGAATTAGCACAATACGCCAAAGGGGAAGAAAAAGAAAAATACATTAATGATGGTGTAAAAATGATACAATCCCTGTCCAATGAAACCTATCGAGCAAAAGAAGGTGAGAATGGTGGATTTTTAATCAAACATTGTGTAGGTGCACTTACCTTAAATTCTGAAATTGATGTGCCGCTTGTTTACGCTGACTATTATTTTTTAGAAGCATTGAAACGTTATAAAGATTGGTATCTAAATAACTAAGAAAAATACTACATTGTTAAAGAGGAATAATTTACGCAGCAATTCGCGCGAAAATTATTCCTCTTTACATATAGGG
>JAURIP010000192.1 GCA_030832695.1 Sediminibacterium sp.
AGTACAAGCCAAGGGGTAACGATTGGTGATTTAACTGATCCTTATTGGCAAAGAAGGTTGTATAGTTTAGGAAGAACTAGCCCACAATAATAAAAATAATTACTGCTTATTTTTCGATGGTCGTATTTACGTAGTACAATCTATTTATAAGTTTTACAAATTCTTTAATATCAAAATCCGCTTGGGTGATTAATTTCTTTTGCGGAATATAATCCATTGGACTTAATTGGTATTTTTTCCCATTGTAATTAAAAGCTATGGGTAGGTTAAAACCAACCACACAATTTTTCCATTGGTAAGTAAGAATTTTTTCTTTCTCATCATATTGGTAAACTAAGGAAGGGATTTGCGTATTTCTTAAATATTGGGTAAAGATTTTATTATAGTTGAATCCAGCAGATTTGGAAATATAATTTTCAATATCAACACTGTTTACTGTTTTATGATAAAATTGTTTGTTGAGATTAATTAAAATCTGACGGAACAAAGAATCATTATCCATGGAGTGTCTTATGGTATGAATTAAATTTGCGCCTTTATTATACATGTCGCCATCACTTTGCTCATTAACACCGTAATTTGCAATGATAGGTTTGTTGTTTTGGATGCCACGTCTAATTCCAAAATTATAATCATTACCTGCTTCAATCCCATAATAGTATTCGGTCATCAAGGTTTCTGTATAATTTGTAAATCCTTCATGCACCCACATATCAGCTATATCATTGGTAGTAATATTATTGGCAAACCATTCGTGTCCACTTTCGTGCACAATGATAAAATCCCATTTCAAACCCCATCCTGAACCTGACAAATCACGACCTAAATAACCATTGCCAAATTTGTTACCATAGGCAACTGCTGATTGGTGCTCCATGCCTAAATGGGGTGATTGCACTAATTGATAGCCATCTTCATAAAAAGGGTATGGCCCCATCCAGTATTCAAATGCTTTTAACATTTGTGGTACTTGTGTAAATTGTGCTTTTGCTTTAGTAGAATCTTGCTTTAATACCCAATAGTGTAAATCTAAATTTCCTTTTAAGCCATTATAATTTTCACTCCAACCCATGTAATCTCCAATATAAGGGACGATATTATAATTGTTTATAGGGTTTTTAACTTCCCAGGTATAGCTCGTAAGTTGATGGATATTTTCTTTTTTTATCATTCGGCCATTTCCAACAGCCATTAATGAATCAGGCACATTCATGGTAAGGCTTGCTCCCTGGTCAGGTTCGTCAGATTGATGATCCTTACAAGGATACCAAACAGAAGCACCCAATCCTTGACAAGCCACTGACATCCATGGTTTACCATTGGCATCTTTTTTCCAAATCCAGCCACCGTCCCAAGGTGGGCGAACAGCTTCAACTGGAATACCATGGTAGTAAATGACTAATTTAAAATTTGCGTTTCTATTTAACTTTTCATTGAAACTGACTACAGCTACATTTTCATTTCTTGAATGGGTCAGGGATTTACCTGATTTTGCATTAGGCGCAAAATAAATGACACTATCAATGATCAAAGGCTGTTGTAAATCAATTTGAATGTTATTGCTGGGCTTTATAACTTTTGCTGTCCAACTAACTAGACCAATGATAGATTTGGTTTCATAGCTAGGTGTTACAGTTATATCATAATGTTGAATATCAAACCAATCTCGGTGCTCATTTAAACTTCCTCTTAAAGTGTCCTGTAAATTAAATACGGGTTGACTATTTAAAGCCAATGAAAAAACAGACAATAAAATGATACATAAAGATTTTTTCATAAGAGCGCTTTAATTAGTCGTAATTGAATAACCAATAATGATAACGTATGAAATTTAATCTTTTATTAATTTATCAGCAAATACTTTTTCGAATTTCTCCAATTTAGGACCAATCACATATCTGCAATAACCTTGATTTTTATTATTGTTATAATAGTTTTGGTGATAATTTTCAGCAGCATAAAACTTTTTGAATGCTTCAACGGTGGTCACAATGGGATTAGGCCAAGCTTTAGCCGCGTTCAATTCATTGATATATTTTATAGCTAAGTCGGATTGATGTTTGTTGTGAAAAAATACAACACTCCTATATTGTGGCCCAATGTCATTTCCTTGTTGGTTTAAAGTGGTAGGGTCGTGCGTTTTCCAAAAAACGGATAATATTTCGTCTAAACTAATCTTTGTGGTATCAAATAATACCTGACATACTTCAGCATGCCCCGTATTTTTATCGCAAACCTGCTCATAGGTAGGGTTGTCAACAAAGCCGCCACTATAACCACTGGTTACTTTAACAACTCCTTTTAAACGTTGAAAAAAGGCTTCGGTACACCAAAAGCAGCCAGATCCGAGTGTTATGGTTTCTATATTTGTCATATTTATCTTATTCGGTTTAGTGTTTGTATTATTTTGGGCACATGCGCTAAAGCATATGAATAGGTATAATAAAAGACTTGTTTTTTTTAGGCCTTGCATAAACTTGTTTTTATAAATATAATACAAATAATATACCCAAATTGTTTAAAGCAGGTTAATGTTTATTTAAGTAAATTTGTGCCCTCATACGCCCATGAAAGTATATCCAGAAAATGCATTATCTCAGTTAGAATTTGATAAAATCATAACTATTTTGTTAAACTATTGTCAAACGACAATTGGTAAGGAATTGGTAAATGATATCCGGATTCATACCCATCTAAAGTATATACAAACGGCCTTACAACAAACACAGGAATTTAAATATATCAGATCGGCGGGTCAGTATTTTCCTACTGATTTTGTGATGGATATCCGAAGGGATTTGAAATTGCTAGGTATCCCTGGCGCGCAATTGGTAGGAGAGCAGTGGCTTTTGGTGAGAAAATTAGCAGATCATACTTCACAGGTTTTTAAATGGTTTGATGCTGAAAGACAATCAGCCTATGCTGCTTTGTATGAAATAGTGGCAGATTCTTATTATGAAAAATGCATCATTGAAATGATTGATGTTGTTGTAGATGAAAGAGGTTCTGTGAAGGACAATGCATCGGATGATTTGGCCAAGATAAGGATGCAGTTGTATAAAAAAAGACAGGAGCTTCGCCGCATTTTTGAAAAAGTAGTGAGTAAGTTAGCCAAGTCAGGTTATACTGCAGATATTGATGAAAGCTTTAGTAATGGAAGAAGGGTAGTTGCAGTTTTTTCAGAATACAAACGACAAGTAAAAGGTTTTTTACACGGGGAAAGTGATAGTCGTAAAACGGCTTTTATTGAACCAGAGGAAACTATTGAATTAAATAATGAATTATATAGTTTAGAACAAGAAGAACTGAAGGAGGTGCAGCGGGTATTACGACAACTTACTGCACAGTTGTCACCTTATTCCAGTTTATTAATGAACTATTTACAGATTATTGGGCAATTTGATTTTGTAAAAGCAAAGGCAATGTTGGCAATAGATATGAATGCACAATTGCCCATGGTTAATAACTTGGCCACTTCGCATTTGATAGATGCTTATCATCCTTTGCTGTACATGTATAATAAGGTTTCAGGTAAAAAAACAATTCCTGTTAATATCCAATTGGATGATAATACGCGAATACTAATTATCAGTGGGCCTAATGCTGGTGGTAAAACAGTATCCATGAAAACATTGGGACTCAATCAAGTGATGCTGCAGAGTGGCTTATTGATTCCGGTACATCCAGATTCTCAAATGGGTATTTACAAACAATTATTTATACAATTAGGGGATACGCAAAATTTGGCATTTGAATTGAGTACTTATTCAAGTCATTTGATTCACATGAAACATTTTATTGAAAATGCGAATGGGAAAACCTTATTTTTTATTGATGAATTAGGAAGTGGTAGTGATCCACATTTAGGTGGAGCTTTCGCTGAAGTGATTTTGGAGGAATTATCTCATCGACATGCACAAGGCATTGTGACTACGCATTATTTGAATTTAAAAGTGATGGCGAATCATAATAAGGGAATTGTGAATGGTGCCATGCAATTTG
>JAURIP010000067.1 GCA_030832695.1 Sediminibacterium sp.
AAAATGACGTCTGATTTAATTTTTTTGATGCTGTAACCTTTACCTGTATTTTTCAATTATACAGTTACTGTTATTTCCAAACTTTCAAAGATCTTTTGTGTTTATTTTGCGCGCTATTATTCGTAGCGGGGTGCAAAGGTAAGCACATTTATGTAGATAGCCAAACTTAGTGTGAAATAATTATTAATTATTTTTCATTCAGTTAGGCCACATAATTTCGAAGAACTAACCTCTTTTTTTGAAGAGGGACGGCAAAGATACAGCTGATATTTATATCCACCAAGTATTGGAGGGTTTATTTTAAAGTTATTTAAACTTTATTCAGTGCTTATTTTCTGCTTTAGAGAACATTCCGTAGCAATGATTTATCGCTTGCGGGCGGCAAAGATAGGGAGCGAACGCTACTGACCAAATATATTGTATACTATTTTTAATTTTTTTTCGTTCAATACCCTCAAAATGTGACGATTATGGACCAAAAGTCAATACTAGTGGGGGTTTGACTAGTCCCCTATTTTCTTTAAATAATTGGGGTATTCTATGGCAGATAAATACAAACCATGGGCTGGCGTAGAAAAATCGACTCGCTGATCATTTTTTGAGGCAATAATCTCATGCCACTGCTCCATTGAAATTGCACCTCGTCCTACCTGCAGCATGGTACCCACCAAGCCACGAATCATCCCTCTTAAAAATCGGTTGGAATCAATGTGAAATGAAAAGCCCTGTGCATGAAAACTCCAAAACGCCTTTGTAATATGGCATTCAAAGGTGTTTACAGTGGTATTTTTTTTAGAAAAGCTTTCAAAATCGGTATGGTCAAGCAACGCATTGGCCGCATCATTTAATAATTGATGATCCACAGGGAAGGGATAAAACCAGGATCTGCCTGCTAAAAAAGGATCTTTAAATGTATGGAGCTTATATATATAAGAACGCTTAACCGCATCAAAGCGGGCATGGGCTTCTGTTGGAACACTATATATTCCTTTAATTACAATGGAATGCGGCAGGATTGCATTCAGGTTATAAATATGTTTATCTAATATTTCCAAAGCAGTATTAAAATGGAAAAAGTTTTGCAATGCATGTACCCCAGCATCCGTGCGAGAAGCCCCAGACAAGGTAATAGGAGCTCTATATAAGGTAGCCATGGCCTGTTCAACAGCACCTTGAATGGTTTGTTGATTAATTTGAATCTGAAATCCGCCGAAATCAGCACCATCATATGCAACTTCAATAAAATACCGTTTCATTCCTACCTTATTTGACCGCTAAACTACTTATTTTTTAGTTAGCTCCATTTTTAACAATTGAATCGCCAAAACTTTTATAAGTTAGCGCCCATATATCCCTATTGTCTGATCAAGAAAAAACGCATGAAAAAAAATCTATTAAAATTAAGCTGGTTTTTGTGTTTCATTATTCAAGTAAATATAACTGCTCAAGCGCAGGAAGAAACGAATGAAAAAATCATTGAAGACAGTAGTTGGAAAAAGAATTATCGCAGTTTTGCTACCAAAGAAAATGATTTAGTACACACCAAGTTAGTGGCCAACTTTGATTACACCCAATCACAATTAAATGGGGAGGTATGGTTGCAAATACGTCCGCATTTTTATGCAACTTCCCAATTAATATTGGATGCAAAGGGTATGGATATTCATAATGTAAGCATCGTAAAAAACGAAACAAAGAATGCATTAAAATACAAATACGATGGAAACATCATTAGCATTGATTTAGATAAAACTTATACTGCAAAGGACACCTACACTGTTTATATTAAATATACTGCCAAACCCAATGAATACAAGGCCAAAGGCAGTAGTGCCATCACCGATGCCAAAGGATTATACTTTATAAATCCATTAGGTAAAGAAAAAAATAAACCAACGCAAATATGGACCCAAGGGGAAACGGAAGGTACTTCGGTTTGGATGCCCATTATTGATAAACCCAATCAAAAGTGCACACAGGAATTTTATTTAAATGTGCCCATTAAATACGTTTCGCTTTCCAATGGTTTATTAGTGAAACAAGTTGATAATAAAAATGGAACTAGGTTAGATGTTTGGAAAATGGACCTCCCCCATTCCCCTTATTTATTTTTTATTGGTATTGGAGATTATGCAGTAATTAAACAAGATGCGGCTAGCACCAATAATAAAAAGAAACTTGAATTAAGTTACTATATCGAAAAGGAATTTGAAAAGGAAGCAGTAAAAATTTATGGCAAAACCCCACAAATGATTGCGTTGTTTGAAAAACTGTTAGGGGTTCCTTTTCCATGGGCTAAATATGCACAAATAAGTGGTAGGGATTATGTGAGTGGTGCTATGGAAAATACCACGGCCACCTTACATAGCGATGCAGTGCAACAGGATGCAAGGGAATTAGTGGATGAAAATATTTGGGAAGGTACTATTGCACATGAACTATTTCACCAATGGTTTGGGGATTTAGTGACCGCTGAAAGCTGGAGCAATTTAACAGTAAATGAAAGCTTTGCCGATTATAGCCAAACCATTTGGTTGGAAAACAGCATGGGAAAAGATGCAGGCGATTATGAAAACTACAAAGGACTCAGCGGTTATTTAAGCAGCCCCATGGATGCTGAAAAAAACCTAGTCCGCTTTTTTTATAATGAGCGAGAGGATATGTTTGATTTGGTGAGTTATCAAAAAGGGGGTCGCATATTGCATATGCTTAGGCATTTTGTGGGCGATGAAGCATTTTATAAGTCACTTAATAAATACTTAACCGATCATAAATTTTCCAATGGCTCGGCGATTAAATTAAAATTAGCATTTGAAACGGTGACCGGCAAGGACTTAAACTGGTTTTTTAACCAATGGTATTTTGGAAACGGCCATCCTTATGTAAGTATTACCCAACAATATGATGCCAATAAAAAGCAGGTATTGGTTAAGCTAGCACAAACACAGTTGCAAAATAAAATTTTTGAGTTACCCCTTGGCATTGATATATATGTAAATGGGCAAAGAAACCATTATGAAGTATGGGCAAAAAATAAAGTGGATAGCTTTTATTTCCCAGCGGCAACGGAACCTGACAATGTGAATGTAGACAATGATAAAATAATATTATGGGAGAAAAATGATAGTAAGCCATTAAAGCAATTTATTTACCAATACTATCATGCACGTAATTTTTTAGATCGCAATGAAGCATTAAATGAAATAAGTCAAAACTTAAAAAGTATTGAAGCGAAGCAACTCATTCAAGAGGCGATGAAAGATCCCTTTTATGTGATAAGAGCAAAAGCCATCAATAGCTTAAACCCTATTAGCATCAACGAACAGTTGGAAGAAATTATTTACACCCTTGCGAAAAAAGATCCTTCCTATGTGGTAAGAGAAGAAGCTATTAATGCAATAGGTGCGCTAAATAAAGAAAAATATAAAAATGACTTCGTCAATTGGAGCAAGGATTCCTCTTATACCATTGCTGGTGCAGCCTTAGAAGCCCTAGACGCTATTGATTCTGTAGCCTCCTACCAAATAGCCAAAGTAGCATCAAAAGCTCCCATTAAAAAAAGATTAAATACAGTTGTTACTAAACTACTTACCAAGTATGGCGACGAATCTGAATTTGATTTTATTGCTAATAAATACGAAAGCTTAAATATTCAATCAGAAGAAAAATTTCAAATGACCCAACCCTTTGCTGCATTATTAATGAAAACAAAGGATGCAGATAAATTTAAAAGAGGTATTGACATTATTGTTGCATTTAGAGAATCCATTCCTGGACAATATCGAACGCAAACGGACCCCTATTTTAATGGAAAAGTATTGGGTGAAATTTTAAAAGCGAAAAAACAAAAAGGGGAAAATGAATTGGTGAAATTAGTAAGTGCCGCTTTGCCAATGCTAATCAAATAAGATGAATAATGGACAATAAAAAAGTAGTCACTTTTTACAAGGCGACTCCTTTTTTATTTATTTAACTTTAAAATTCAAATAGTAAAACTACCAACCACCACTAGCGCCACCACCACCGGAACTTCCGCCGCCAAAGCCACCGAAGCCACCGCCGCTATCCCCACCACCCCAGCCACCGCCGCCGCGACCACCACCACCAAGGAGCGACCCTAATAACATACCAGTAGCCACATCACTAAAACCACTGCGGCCAATATTTGAACCGCCACCACCTCCGCCGCCTCTTAATACTAAAAGAATAACAAATATGATGATGGCGAATAGAGCGCCATTACTTTTTTTACCAGAAGATCTTTTTGTTCTTTCAACCTTGTATTCACCAATGGCTGCTTTTGCAATATTATCGGTTGCTATATCAATACCCTGATAAAAGGCTTTTTGTCTGAATGCAGGCTTAATATCATTATCAATAATACTATTCGCTGTTATATCAGGAATAGCCCCTTCTAAACCATAACCCACTTCAATACGAATTTTTTTATCTTGAATGGCAATCAATAATAAAACGCCATTTCTTGATTTTTTATTTCCAATCCCCCATTCTCTAAAAAGTTTTAAAGCATATTCTTCAATGGGATTACCATCCAATGTAGGAAGAATAACTACTGCAATTT
The DNA here is from genome assembly GCA_030832695.1 of Sediminibacterium sp. Next base: position 4,583 of record JAURIP010000067.1, read on the forward strand.
GATTGGAACTAGCATCATCAATGGCGACTAACTTATTTTCAAGCGCTTGCTTTTCCTCAGGGCTTAAAACACCTGCCATATCAGTAACTAATACCGGCGGATTTGCTTTTGGAATTATATTTTGCGCGGCAATATTATTCAAGGAAAATAATGCAACAATAAAAACAATAAATAACTTAATTAATTTCATAGGTGCTTACTTGCATTAAGGATTATTTACCTGTCATGATTTCGTCCGATAATTCATTGGTATCTGAAACACGATCAAAAGGAAAATTTTCAGTAAGTGCCCCACCTAAGGCAGCAATTACTTGCACCATGCCTTGAACATAGTTTGCATTTTTAAAATGCGCCGTCATTTCTTGTACTTGACTGTACCAAAACTCAACACCCACTCTATCATAAATGCCTTGATCGGCATAGATGGCTAATTTTTTTTCACTCACAGCCACATACACTAATACACCATTACGTTCCTTAGTAGTATTCATCTTTTGTTTAAAAAAGATATCACGCGCTGTGGCTAGTGCATCTCCATTTTTAGTTTTGCTTTCAACGAACACACGGATTTCACCGCTGGTTGTTTTTTCAGCAGCTTGAATCGCCTGGACAAGCTGTTGCTTGTCCGAGGCACTCAATAATTTATCTGTACTAGATTTAAAAAAGGAAAACGGATTCCACATAAGTGTTGTTGATTAAAGCGATGTGTTAAAATTTAACTTCAGGTGCTTTTGATGCGCCTTCATCTGCTTTAAATCCATCTTTAGTTTTAAATCCAAACATACCCGCTAACAAATTAACTGGGAATGATCTTGCTCTTTTATTATAGTCTGCAACTGCAGCATTAAAATCGTTTCTTGAAACTTTAATTCTATTTTCAGTGCCTTCCAATTGTGCTTGTAAGCCACGGAAAGCATCATTCGCTCTTAAGTTAGGATAGTTTTCAGACACCACCATTAAACGGCCTAATGCTTGAGATAACTGACCTTGGTTTGCTTGGAATTGTTGCAATTTTTCAGGCGTTAAATCCTTCGCATCCACTTTCATTTGTGTAGCGCTTGCACGAGCAGCAATTACATTTTGTAAAGTAGTTTGTTCGAAACTGGCTTCCCCTTTAACAGCGGCAACTAAATTTGGAATCAAATCAGCTCTGCGTTGGTAATCACTTTGCACATTGTTCCATGCTTGATTAACATTTTCGTCTTGGTTTACCAATCCGTTGTAACCATTACAACCGTACCCAATTAATATAACGAGTACACCTAAAAAAATGAATAAACCTAAATTTTTGCGTAACATAGTTTTGTATTTGTTTATAAAGATAGTGCAAAGCAGATGCCAAACTTTTCGTATGACGGAATTACATGACAAAAAAATCCCCCCAGCTAGGCTGAGGGGTATAAATTCACCAATTTTTAAGTAAAAAGTAACCGTCTATCCCTTAATTGCGGCAATTCCTGGAAGCGTTTTACCTTCAAAGTATTCCAACATCGCTCCACCGCCTGTACTCACATAACTTACCTTATCATTAAAGCCAAACTGGTTAACGGCTGACACACTGTCGCCACCACCAACCAAACTAAAGGCGCCATTTTGCGTAGCTTCCGCTACAGCAACCGCAATTGCCTTGGTACCTGCCTGAAAGTTTTCCATTTCAAAAACGCCCATCGGGCCATTCCATAATATGGTTTTACTTGCTAAAATTACTTTTGCAAATTGTTCCCTGGATTTTTCTCCTACATCCAAGCCTTCCCAACCATCTGGAATTTCACCACTAGCGCATGTTTGCGTATTGGCTGTATTACTAAAATCATCTGCTACCACATTGTCCACTGGCAAATGAATATTTACGCCCTTCGCTTTTGCTTTTGCTAAAATTTCAAGTGCCAAAGGCATACGATCATCTTCATGAATCGATTTTCCAATTTTACCACCTTGCGCTTTAAAAAAGGTATACGCCATACCGCCACCAATAATAATATCAGTAGCACGCTCTAATAAGTTTTCAATAATTAAAATTTTATCAGATACTTTTGCGCCACCAATAATTGCTGTAAATGGTTTTTGCGCAGCATGCATCACTTTTTCAGCACTGATTACTTCGCCTTCCATCACCAAACCAAAAGTTCGATTTGCTGGCGTAAAGAATTGCGCAATGATCGCTGTTGAAGCGTGCGCGCGGTGCGCTGTACCAAATGCATCGTTCACATATACATCACCTAATTTTGATAATTTTTCTGCAAAAGCGACATCGCCTTTTTCTTCTTCTTTATAAAAACGTAGATTTTCTAATAACAACACCTGCCCTGCTTGTAAAGCCGCGGCTTTGTCAATAGCTTCTGCTCCAATACAATCATTGGCAAATTGTATCTCCACCCCTAATAATTCAGACAAATGCGCAACAATATGTTTTAAAGAATATTTTTCAGTTGGACCATCCTTCGGACGACCTAAGTGGCTCATTAAAATAACGCTGCCACCATCTTTCAAAATTTTTGTAATCGTAGGAATGGTTGCGCGCATACGATTGTCGTCAGTGATTTCAAATGCATCATTTAAAGGCACATTAAAATCAACACGAATCAAGGCTTTTTTACCAACGAATGAAAAATCTTTAAATGAACTCATATTTTTATTTGTTTCTTTTACAATATAATTAAAAATGCCCTCCCGAAGGAAGGCATTGTATAAAAAATCTTATTTTATTTTACTTGCGAAATACTTAACAGTACGCACTAGCTGACTCACATAACTCATTTCATTATCATACCAGCTTACTGTTTTTACCATTTGAACATCACCTTGTGTCATTACTTTAGTTTGTGTAGCATCAAATAATGAACCGTATGAAATTCCAATAACATCAGAACTTACAATTTCATCTTCTGTGTAACCAAATGATTCATTCGCCGCTGCTTTCATTGCTTCGTTAACTTCGGCAACAGTTACCTTTTTAGATAAGATCGTCGTTAATTCAGTTAAAGAACCTGTGATGGTAGGAACACGTTGTGCAGATCCATCTAACTTACCTTTTAAAGAAGGCAATACCAAACCAATCGCTTTTGCAGCACCTGTACTATTCGGTACAATATTTCCAGCAGCAGCACGTGCACGACGTAAATCACCTTTAGGATGCGGACCGTCTAAAGTGTTTTGATCATTTGTATAAGCATGTACTGTTAACATTAAACCTGTAACAATACCGAATTTATCTTCTAATACTTT
>JAURIP010000202.1 GCA_030832695.1 Sediminibacterium sp.
AATGGTTACTTTACCATCCTTATCTTCGATGCTAATTTCACCGATATTACTCTTGTTAACTACTTTAATTAAATCGTGAATTTGTTTCAAGTCCATATTTGGCAATTTTGGGTAAAATTGGTGTTTTTTTGGTAAAAAACACAAAAAAAGGGGCTTTTTTTATTAAAAATGGCCATTTTTTGCCAAAAAAATACCCCGAGGATTCGGGGTATTTTAAGGTATATTAGGCCTATTTAAAGGCTGAACTTAGGCTAAAAAACAAAAATTTCCCGAAGCTTTGGGACATTTTTAAAATCATAAGAGTGATTTTATGAGGACTTATTTTTCAATAAAGTCCGATATAAAGAAAGGGACTCCTTTATGGGGTCCCTTTGAAAATCATAAGAGTGATTTTATGAGGACTTATTTTTCAATAAAGTCCGATATAAAATCTACTTGACTCTTTCTACATATTCCCCGTTCTTAGTATTAATTCTGATTCTTTCTCCTTCGTTTACAAATAAAGGCACCATTACAGTTGCACCTGATTCAATCGTTGCCGCTTTCAAAGCACGCGTTGCAGTATCTCCTTTTACCCCATTTTCGCAATAGGTAATCAAAACCTCGATTTTTTCAGCCAATTCAGCACCAATTGGCATTTCGGTTTCGGTATTCATGAATACAAATACTTCAGCACCTTCAATCAAGTATTGCGGGGCATCAATCATCTCCTCAGCCATCGCTATTTGCTCAAAAGTCTCATTGTTCATTAGGTTATAGCCACTGTCATCCTTATAAAGGAATTGGTAGGTCTTTTTTTCAACACGCACTGGGAAGATGTTTTCACCACTATTCCATGTCTTTTCAATTGATCTTTTGTTATCCACCCCTTTGAGCTTAGCCCAAATTTTAGCAGCCGCCCTAGCAGTTTTGTTTTCTCCAAACTCCACTACCGTATATAAATTATTGTCCAATTTTAGAATCATTCCACGACTAATGTCTGATGTTGTTGCCATAATTTTATTTTTTATTTGTCTGACGAGGGACAAAAGTACTACATGAAAGCCATTTATAAAAAAACATAGAATTTTTGTTGAGAAATAAGGGCAAAAAAACCCGGTTTAACCTATTTTTGCGCCACAAATAACAAATTCACGCATAATGTCAGTATTAGTTAATAAAAACTCAAAGGTAATTGTTCAAGGTTTTACAGGAACTGAAGGAAGTTTTCATGCAAGTCAGATGATTGAATATGGGACACAATTAGTAGGTGGGGTAACTCCAGGCAAAGGCGGAACTAGGCATTTAGACAGACCCGTATTTAATACAGTTGCTGATGCAGTAAAAAATACAGGTGCTGATGTGAGTATTATTTTTGTACCTCCTGCTTTTGCAGCTGATGCAATTATGGAAGCTGCGGATGCAAATATTGCTTTAGTAGTATGTATTACGGAAGGTATTCCTGTTCAGGATATGATTAAAGCAAAAAATTATTTATTGGGTAAAACAACTCGTTTAATCGGGCCCAATTGCCCAGGTATTATTACCGCAGAAGAATGTAAAGTGGGCATCATGCCAGGATTTATATTTAAAAAAGGAACCATTGGTATTGTTTCAAAAAGCGGAACGCTGACTTATGAAGCAGCTGACCAAGCAGTAAAAGCTGGCTTAGGTGTTTCAACTGCCATTGGAATTGGTGGTGATCCAATTATTGGGACGACCACTAAAGAAGCGGTTGAATTATTAATGAATGATCCAGCAACTGAAGGTATCATTATGATTGGCGAAATTGGTGGAAGCATGGAAGCAGATGCTGCCAATTGGATTAAAGATAATATGAAAAAACCTGTAGTAGGATTTATCGCAGGTCAAACAGCGCCTCCAGGCCGACGCATGGGTCACGCTGGTGCGATTGTTGGCGGTGCAGATGATACTGCAGCGGCTAAAATGAAAATCATGGGGGAATGTGGTATTCACGTTTGTGCAAGTCCCGCAGACATTGGAATCACTATGGCAAACGCACTTAAGAAATAATTATTTAAATAAAGCATACTGAAATCCCTTATCCTAAAACGATAAGGGATTTTTTATTGTAAGTTTGTTCTATGAAACGCGCCATTACTTTATTTTTATTTTTGTCGATCTGCATTTATACAAAGGCGCAAAATTTAAGTAGCGTAAATAAAAAGCCCAGCCTTAAAATTGAATATGTCATCCCCACTGTTTTATCAGTAGGGCAATCCATCAAATTAAAAGTAAAGGTGCTTCATAATTTGACGCAAGAAAAAACGGGACAACTTACTTTGGCTTTGATCAATAACAAAACAAAAAAATCAGTAGACGGTTGGTTTATGAATATTTTTCCATTTCAATATTTCACAACCATCCAAAACGAAGCATTTGAAACTGAATTTCCATTTACAGTACCTTTTGATTACCTAGGAAATTTTGATATGGAGATTGTAGCGAGGGTTAACGAAATCAAGGACAGTATTCATATTACTATACCCACAAAAAAAGCAAAATAAATTGCAGGAAAAAGTAAAATATTTGATCATTGGCCAAGGATTGACTGGCACTTGGTTAAGTTACTTTTTACAAAAACAAGGCATCGCATTTAAAATTATAAATGATGTAAAAACTGTTTCTGCAACTAGTGTTGCCAGTGGTGTGATTAATCCAGTCACCGGTCGGAGAATAGTACAAACTTGGATGATTGACACCCTACTCCCATTCGCTATTGACGCTTACAAAGCATTTCAACAGGAGGAAAATATTAAGATTATTAAAGCCACCCCCATCAAATTAATACACCCTTCACTACAAATGAAGGAAAGTTTTGACTACCGATTAACACACGATAATATTTATCTAAATGAAAATAATCATTCCTCTTTAGGACAATACTTTAATGCCCCTTTTGGCACAGGCGAAATTGACCAATGTTACTGGATTGATTTAATCCAATTTTTAAAAGCCGGTCGTGAAAAAATAAGCACTCATTTTATTGCAGACTATTTTGATATTTCCGATTTGATTTTAACCAAGCAAGGCGTTGAATGGAAAAACATTATCGCTGAAAAAATCATATTTTGCGACGGACTTAATACCATGAATAACCCCTACTTCAAAGCCCTCCCATTTGTGCCTAATAAAGGAGAAGCATTAATCGTAAAAATAAATGGCCTTGCCCCAACAAGCATTTACAAAACCAACATTACCATTGTTCCTTGGAAAGATGATTTGTTTTGGATAGGATCAAGCTATGAATGGAATTATAGTGATGCACTTCCAACTGAAAGCTTTAAGGAAAAAATGATTACAGCATTGGATGCTGTTTTGAAAATTCCCTACGAAGTAGTTGATCACTTGGTAGGCATTCGACCTGCCAATACAGAAAGGCGCCCATTTGTAGGACTCCACCCAAAATATCCGCAATTGGGTATATGCAATGGCATGGGTACAAAGGGCTGCTCACTTGCCCCCTATTTTGCAAAACAACTTATAGATCATATTGAACAAGGAACGATCATTGAACCAGAAGCCGATATTAAAAGATTTGCTTCAATATTATCCAATTAATTGATGGAAAAATTAAAAAAAAGAATATTTTTATTCCGCATTAAAACCAAACAATATTAAACGCCAAATCATCACCATGAGTAATCAATCGAACGACAAATATAATATTCCATATAAGTACCGTAAAATGGAAAACTTACATATCGTATTTTGGTTGTTTAAAGATGTTGCCTGGTGTTTGTCTTTGACGCTTTTAGGCGTTGTGATGATTATTCCAACTTTAACCATCTCCATAATTATCGCCTATAGAACGCGAAATATTTTTTCTGAATTAGCACA
>JAURIP010000334.1 GCA_030832695.1 Sediminibacterium sp.
AACAGATAAGCTTGAAGGAAATGTAATGGATGTTGCTAAATACATAATGGATAGTATTAAAAACGCTGCGAAAGAAAACATTCATAAAAATACCTGCTTACTTTTTGCAGGTGAAACAACTATAAAAGTAGAGGGTGAGGGATTGGGCGGGAGGAATCAACATCTGGCACTCTTAATTTCAAAATTATTAAAGGATGAACCAGGCATTACTTTCTTATCTGCGGGTACTGATGGAACTGATGGTCCAACTGATGCTGCCGGAGCAGTTGTTGATTCCTTCACATCACAGACCGCATCTAATCTTCAGTTGAATATGAATCAATACATTTATAATTGTGATTCATATCATTTTTTTCAAGAGGTAGGTGGCTTAGTTAAGACAGGACCAACGCAAACAAATGTGATGGATTTAATGGTAGTGCTAATAAGTCGTCAATAGATGCTTTTTAGTGCCTGTAGGGTAACATAGTTTATGAAAAACAATGGCAAACAGAGAGGAATGTCGAAAATCATAAAATAAGAATTAAATTTACATTACTAAATTTATAAATATGAAAAAGGCGATTTTTTTATTTTTAGGATTTCTATTAATTTCCTTTTTATCCTTTGCTCAAAATACCCCTTATTTGAAACCAGGAAACTGGAAAGGAGTTATATACAGATTAGATGGGAATTTGGTTCCTTTTAGTTTTAATATTGCTTTGGTAAAAGATAAAACAATAATTACTTTAATCAATGCAGAAGAATTAATTATTGTGGATGATTTTAAGAAACAATCTTCCGATTCTTTATTAATTACGCTTCCTTATTTTAATGCTAGTTTTGAAGTGGCAACTTATAATGCTGATCAATTGGAAGGATATTATATAAAGACACTTAATGGAAAGCAAATTAAGGCATCCTTTATTGCTAATTGGAACCAACCAAGATTTATTGATTACAAGCCTTCTAAATATGATGCCTCTGGAACTTGGGATGTATTGCTAACTAATAATCAAACCAATAAGATTATGCAATCTGTGGGTACTTTTAAACAAAATGTCGAGGGTAAAGTAACTGGTTCTTTTTTAACACCCACTGGTGATTATAGATTTTTAGAAGGCCTTGTTTCAGGGGATACCTTAAAACTTTCTGCATTTGATGGTGAAAGAGTAATTTATTTTGAAGGACGATTTATTAATAGTACTACTATTATAGAGGGTAAATTAATTGCAGGCTTTGGAGGAAGTTCAAAATGGGAAGCGAAAGCTAACCCAACTGCAAAGCTACCAAATGAATATGATTATTCTAAAATGAGACCTGGAAATACAAAGCTTGATTTTAAGTTTAAGGATCTCGATGGTAAAATAGTTTCTCTTACAGATGATGAATTCAAAAACAAAGTAGTAGTTATACAATTATTCGGTTCTTGGTGTCCAAATTGTATGGATGAAACAAGATTTATTACTGATTATTATAAAAAGAATCGTTCTAGAGGTGTAGAGGTAATTGCCTTGGCCTATGAAAGATATGATAATCCTTTAGAGGCAAATTTTGCATTAAAGAAATATAAAAAACAATTTGGTATTCAGTATCCAATTTTAGATACGGGAGTGGAACCCAGCGACCCATTTAAAGCTGAAAAATCATTACCACAGATTGATAAAATAGCAGGGTATCCTTCTACCATTTTTATAGATCGAAAAGGGGAAGTAAGAAAAATTCATACTGGGTTTTCTGGGCCAGCTACGGGTCAATTTTATACCGAGTATATTTCGAACTTCAATAAATATATGGATGAGTTAATTGCTGAAAAATTAAATTAAGTAATAATGGCTATCAATTTGGTAGCCTTTTTTATTATCAATAGATAACCAAACAAGAGTAATTTCTCTATGTCACCTAATATAATTTTATTTTGTTCCTTCCCAAAAAGGGAAGCAACCATGTCACGTAAACCACAAGTAAATTTTAGATTAAAGCCAGAAGGTAAAGATGGCTTTTCAAATATTGTATTTAGATTTTGCTTATCAAAAACGTAGGTTAAGATATGAGTTTGGCCAGTCAGTAAAGCCAATGGATTGGAATGAGAATAAGCAAAGAGTTAAGAATAAGCTAACCACTACTAACGATGGAAAATTTGCTTTAAACGACATGCTTGACAATTTAGAGCTTACTTGTTTGCGCGCCTATTCAGAAGCGTTAAAGGATGGCATTCCTGACCCAATTATTTTAAAGCGCACACTTGACTTACTTATTGATATTGGCTATATTTTTAAATGATAATTTGATAATAAAACATTGATAATCAATATAAATATGTTTTTATTATCATTTTAAATAGCAACGGAATTCAATTTTAGTGTCACCTATAGTGTCACCTAAT
>JAURIP010000124.1 GCA_030832695.1 Sediminibacterium sp.
ACGCCGAGGCGATGGTGGAATCAAGAGGCGGGCATATCCTAGGCGGCGTAAGTAGTAAGTTAAATTACTTAGTCGTTGGCGAAGATGCTGGAAGTAAATTAGAGAAAGCCAAAAAAATAGCTTCGATAAAAATAATTACCGAAATTGATTTTATTGAACTAATTAATTAGTCAGATTCATTTTATTCTTCTCTATCGTCATTTACGCTAAAATTTTAAAATACAAACTAAAAGTCTGAACTCGCACTTTGTGCTCAAACATGCAGACTTTTTTAACGTTTATATTTTAAAATTTCTTAACGAAACAAATCTTCGATTTGTATTATAATTTATAGTGTTTATATTTTAAAACTTATGATAATTTAAGTTTTAAAATATAAACGTTAGACTCAAAGTTCAGAATCAAAATGTATCCCACTAATTTAACAGAAACTAAATTATTCCTTTTGATGCAAGATACTCTGCAATTTGAATGGCATTGGTAGCAGCGCCCTTACGCAAGTTGTCACTTACAATCCACATATTTAATGTTTTCGCTTGTGTTTCATCTCTGCGTAAACGGCCAACAAATACTTCATCTTTTTCATGTGCCCATAAAGGCATTGGATAAAATTGGTCGCCATCATTTTGTTGCACCACTACACCAGGTGCAGTTGCAAGCAATGCGATTAATTCATTCAAATCAAATTCATTTTCAAATTCCACATTTACACTTTCGCTGTGTCCACCCATTACTGGAATACGAACGGTGGTCGCTGTAACTTTAATATTGTCATCTTGCATAATTTTGCAAGTTTCTTTGACCATTTTCATTTCCTCTTTGGTATAACCGTTTTCTAAAAAAACATCGATCTGTGGAATCGCATTTAAATCAATGGTATACTTGTAAGCCATATCTGCAGCAGCCATTTGACCACCTTTTCTTTCCTCCATTAATTGATCCACCGCTTTTTTACCGGTACCAGTTACGCTTTGATAAGTGCTAACCACCACTCTTTTAATTTTATATTTCTCATGCAATGGTTGTAGTGCTACTACCATTTGAATGGTGGAACAGTTTGGATTAGCAATAATCAAATCGGCAGGGGTTAATACAGCTGCGTTTACCTCAGGTACTACTAATTTTTTTGTTGGGTCCATTCTCCAAGCCGAGGAATTATCAATAACACGAATGCCTGCTTCTGCAAACTTTGGTGCCCACTCCAAGGAGGTGCTACCCCCTGCTGAAAATAAAGCAACGGCTGGTTTTGCAGCAATACCTTCCTCCATCGTTACCACCTTATACGGCTTGCCCTTAAATATGATTTCTTTGCCTGCTGAACGCGCTGATGCAACAGGAATTAATTCCGTTACTGGAAAATTTCGTTCCGCTAATACTTGTAACATTTTTGTTCCTACTAGCCCTGTGGCGCCTACAACTGCAACTTTCATTTTTTTATTTTTTACGTTATTATTATGCTTGTCTAAAAACTCGAAGTCCTTTTAAGGAATTTAAAATTATTAGCATTCTCTTTTCCAAGTGTTATATTTTATAAAGACTTATAAAAAGAAAAAAGCCTTCCATTTTATTGGAAGGCTTCTGAGTATATTTATTCGCATACTAACAATCAGCACCTTCCTATTATAGGGGTTTCTTAATTTGTTTTGTATGTTTATTTTTTTGCATGCTGTTACTTATTTCCTTAATTCTAGGATACGAAAATAATTCGAATCCAACATATCACCAAATTTATACTAATTCAATATCAAAATTAACCAATTGAACGAACGATTGTATGCGCTCTTTGATATCAGCCTTGCTGATTTCAGTTAATCTTTGCGTGCCAAATTTCTCCACACAGAAGCTCGCTAAGGCGCTACCTACAATAATGGCCGACTTCATATTGTTAAATGAATAATCTTTCGTTTTAGCCAAATGCGCTACAAAGCCACCAGCAAAAGTATCGCCAGCGCCGGTTGGATCAAACACTTCCTCTAAAGGTAAAGCTGGAGCGAAAAACACTTCTTGACCATGGAACAACAAAGCACCATGTTCTCCTTTTTTAATGATTAAGTATTTAGGACCCATGGCCATAATTTTTTTAGCCGCCTTAACCAAACTATATTCTCCACTTAATTGACGCGCTTCGCTATCATTCACCATCAATACATCGACCAAGCTAATGGTATGTAATAAATCGTCCATCATAATTTCCATCCAAAAGTTCATAGTGTCCATTACAATTAACTTAGGACGCTTTTTCATTTGTTTGATTACACTACTTTGAACACCTGGTACTAAATTCCCCAACATTAATATTTCACAATCCTGATAACTATCTGGAACCACTGGTTCGAAATTTTCTAACACATTTAATTGTGTTTCGATTGTATCGCGTGTATTCATATCTAAATGATACTTGCCACTCCAAAAAAATGTTTTTTCGTCTTTTTTAATTTGTACTCCTTCCAAAATCACCCCTCTATTTGCTAAGGCGTCTAACTCGGATTGGGGGAAATCGCCACCCACTACTGAAATTTGCTTTACAGTCGTAAAATTGGAAGCGCACCAAGCAATGTAAGTTGCTGCTCCGCCAATAATTTTATCACTTTTCCCAAAGGGTGTTTCAATGGCATCAAAGGCCATGGATCCTACTACAACTAATGACATGTGTTTTGTTTTAATTTTCAGCTGCGAAACTACGATTTTTACTGTTAAGTAAGTTGCGTTAATCCAAAAGGGAAAAAGCCAATTTGTAATCGCTTGATAATCAAAAAACTAACAAAAATGGCAGTTTATTTTAAAATATCCTCTATTTTAAAGAATTAAATCTATAATTTTGTACTAACAAATTGATCAAAAATTTAGAAAATGGCTAGAATTAAGACAGAAAAAAACGGATCACGAAAGGATGTAATTGTTCGTAAAGCTGCAACCCTATTTAGAGAGAAAGGATATAAAGCTGCAAGCATGCGTGATTTAGCAGAAGCTGTTGGGGTGGAAGCTGCAAGTTTATACAACCACATAAAATCGAAGAGCGAGTTATTGCACGAATTAGTATTCAGTGTAGCCAATAAGTTTGTATTAAAAATGGATGAAATAGAATCTGAAAATATTTCCTCCCTTGAAAAAATGGAAAAATTATTACGCTTCCATATTACCGAAATGATCCATAATTATGAGGAAGTGTATGTAAGTGACCGAGAGTGGAAGCACTTATCTGACCCTTATTTATCCAATTATCAAAATCAACGAAGAGTATACCGCAAAAGGATTGCAGCTATTATTGAAGAAGGGATAAGAAACAAAGAAATCAAAACTATTGATGCCCCAACGGTAGTATTAATTTTTTTACACGCAGTAAGTGGTATTGAAAGTTGGCATCGTTCTACCAAAAAAATTACAGCGACCGAATTGGAACAAAATATGGTCACTATCTTGATAGATGGATTAAAACTTGCTAAATAAACTAGCGCAAAAGCTTTCATTTAATAAAAAGCCACCTCAGTTAGGATTATCTTAACTTTGCGCCAAATAGTTTCCCGTGTCTGAAAGAAATAATTTCATTGATTACATCCGTATATTTTGTCATAGTGGGCATGGTGGTGCAGGTGCGCGACATTTAATGCGTAACAAACTAACTGCCAAAGGTGGTCCTGACGGTGGTGATGGTGGTCGTGGAGGCCATATCATTTTAAAGGGCAATGCGCAATTATGGACCTTATTACACTTACGTTACTATAAAAATGTAATCGCAGAGGATGGGGAAGGTGGCAGTAAAAATAATTGTACCGGAAAGGATGGTAAGGATATTATCATTGAAGTGCCATTGGGTACCATTGCAAGAGACGAAGAAACTGGTAAAGTAGAAGCAGAAATATTAACAGATGGCCAAGAAATTATATTAGCCAAAGGAGGCCGTGGTGGTTTAGGTAATTCTAATTTTGCAACACCCACCAATCAAGTTCCCGAACATGCACAACCAGGAGAAGATGGCATTGAAGGTTGGAAACAAATTGAGTTAAAGGTATTGGCTGATGTGGGTTTGGTGGGATTTCCGAATGCTGGAAAATCAACACTCCTTTCAGTGATTACAGCAGCAAAACCTAAAATAGCCAACTACGCTTTCACTACTTTAACACCGCAACTAGGTATGGTGGCGTATCGCGACAATCGATCATTTTGTATTGCGGATTTACCCGGTATTATTGAAGGCGCTGCGGAAGGCAAAGGTTTAGGTCATCGCTTTTTAAGACATATCGAACGAAACGCTGTTTTACTTTTTATTATTCCTTCCGACAGTAATGATCATAAAAAAGAATTTGAAATTCTTAAAAATGAATTGGCAGAATTTAATCCAGAACTTTTACAAAAGGAATTTATCATTGCCATTAGCAAGTCGGATTTATTAGACCAAGAATTAACGGACGCAATTGTAAAAGAACTTCCTAGAGATATCCCACATATATTTATTTCCTCTGCTACACAAAAGAATTTAGTAGAATTGAAAGATATACTTTGGAAGGCGTTGAACAAGCCTATCTAAAATAAAAGTGATTCTGCAATCATAACATTATTCCAAAAAAAAGAGTCCCGATTTTTCGGGACTCTTTTTTTATATAGTTCATAAAACATTAAAAATCATTAGAGCATTAATTCGACGCTGCTTTCGTAGCCTTGCTTCTATTATTTTCGTCTAAGATAGATTTACGCATACGAACTGATTTAGGCGTTACTTCAATACACTCATCAGATTGAATGTATTCCATACACTCCTCTAAAGTGAATAATACTTTAGGCGTAATACGCACACTATCATCAGAACCACTCGCACGGTGGTTGGTTAATTTTTTCATCTCGACCGCGTTGATATTTAAATCACCTGGCTTAATATGCTCTGCCAATACTTGACCTGCATAAATTTCCTCACCTGGTTCAATAAAGAAACGACCTCTGTCTTGTAATTTATCAATAGAGTAAGCGGTGGTTAATCCAGCAAATTTTGCTACCAATACACCATTGCTTCTTCCAGGAATAGGCCCTTTCCAAGGCTTATATTCATTAAAACGGTGCGCCATAACAGCTTCACCTGCAGTTTGTGTCAACATTTGAGAACGAAGTCCAATTAATCCTCTTGAAGGAATGTCAAACTCTAAATGTTGCATAGTTCCTTTTGATTCCATAATCAACATTTCCCCTTTCTTTTGGGTCACTAAGTCAATTACTTTACCACTAAAATCTGCGGGTACATCCACCACTAATATCTCAAACGGCTCATGTTTTTTACCATCTATTTCTTTAACCAATACTTGTGGATTTCCTACTGTTAACTCATATCCTTCACGACGCATAGTTTCCACCAATACACCTAAGTGTAAAATAC
>JAURIP010000137.1 GCA_030832695.1 Sediminibacterium sp.
AACTCGCAAACCACCTCGGAAATGTCCTTGTAACCGTATCTGATAAACCCATTTACAACGTCTCTAGCGGGACTATCTACTTCCAATCCGAAATAACCTCCTTATCCGATTATTACCCCTTCGGTGCTCCTATACAAGGACGAAGCTACTCAAGCAGTGAGTATAGGTTCGGGTTTAACACCCAAGAAAAAACCGACGAAATAAGTGGGACAGGTAATCATTTCACAGCCCAATTCTGGGAATATGACGGCAGGTTGGGTCAAAGGTGGAATGTGGATCCGCTGGCACACAAAATGCCGTTTGCTTCGCCTTACAATTATTGCCTGAATAATCCTATCAATATGGTAGACCCAGACGGCAGAATACCATACCCAATAACGATTAGGGGCTTTGCACCTTTCAAAGAATTTGGATTTGGGTTTCACGGTGATGGTCGTGGTTATTCTACGGGTAATGTTTCTGCAAGGGTTCACCAAAAAATCAATTTTGATACAGATAAAACGACAATGACTACTACAGCTTGGAGTAGCCCAACTTGGAAAACTTCTGACCCAAGCAATAAAAAAACAGCAATACCTTCCGTAAACTTTACAGGTGATTTTACTATTAAACAAAATGGAGACAATAAGACATTCGGATTTGGCTCACACGTTGCAGCAGCAAATCCACTTACTCCTCCAGGTACTCCAAATATTGATATTTTTTCAAATTTTTCTATCACAGAAAATAAGAAAGCAGGAACGCTTTCAATAAGTGGCTCATTAAGAGGCGATAATTTTCCAAGTACAGAAGCATTTATTACAGACCCAGCAGGGAAAAATTTATTTATTGGAATTGGTCAAATAGCTGCAGGAGTAGATAAGGATTGGGGTCCATTAAAGGAGCTACCATTTGAAAATACAAGACCAATTACAAGTTTCAATTTCACGGTAACAACTGATAAGAACGGAAATTTTACAGGGGTTCAACAAGGAAAGACAACATATACTTTGGATGCTTGGAATAAACTCTTTACTTCAAAACCAACTCAAAAAACAAAATAGCTATGAAAGAAGTAATGAGAATTGTTTTTACGAATTGGATAAATGCTCTAACAGTTTATAGTTGTATATTTTTAGCATTATTTATTGGTGACTTAATCCCTGGAATTTCAACAATAAAGGAAGCCCTTTATAATACTTTTGGAAGCTTAATCGTTTATTATCTTCACTTTTGGTTAGGGTTTACATTGTTAATTGCTTTGTTAGATGTTGTATTATTCAGCTTTAATAGAGAGCCACGATATACAAATTATAAATTAGCTTTAGAATGGATAATAATAAGTTTACCTTTTATCTATTGGCTTATTAAATACAATCAATGGATATTTTTATTAGCCATACTTGCATTTTTGATAGGTCAGTATTTAAGACGACCTTATATTTTTAAGATATTGGAATAATCTGGAAAAAACGCTGAAATTCACCCCCCTTGCGTCGGAGCAAATTGACCCCCATTGTAAAGGCAAATCTATCAAGTACAATGCGGAGTTAAACATTGGTAACATTGGGTGTTTTGGGTTGTAAGTAGTTCGGATGAAGTGGGGACAAATTTGAGCGACGAAGTGGGGCTATCTTCGGCGTTTTTCCCAGTTGAGATCAGTAAAATCAACAAAATCTGTTATACTTGAAAAACGTTTAGGACAGCAGTGTTCCTTGATTAATTTAACCTAAAAAATTTGTTTTTAATTAACCTATAGCTTAACTTTGCACTTGAAAAGGAAATGTAAACCCCTAATTAGCTCGAAAGATGGTAAAAGAGCAATCTACCTTAATGAAGAAAACAAGGATGAGATTATGGCGTATTTACTACAAGACGAACGGCATGAAAAGAAATTTAAATTTATTTCAGACATCATTTTAGGCAATCATAGAAACACTGAGGTTTATGACAAGGAGGAAATAAACAGCAAAAGTAAAAATGTTACTGCAATGAAATTTTTCAAAGGGCAAGACAATGATAGAATTTATTGCAAAGAAATTCATTCAGCAGAAGGTACATTTATTGTAGTTGCAGCAATACTTTACAAAAAAAAGAAAACTAAAAAGCTCAACCAACAACAAATCAATATAATTGAAAAAGTAGCAAAATACCAGTATGAAATTTAAAGATAAATATAATATTGCTCCCGAATTTGAGAGTCTTTTTTCTTCAAAAAGCAAGGAAGATGAATTAGAGCACGAAGCAAAAATGATTATGTTTCGTTTTTTAAGTGAATTGGAAAAACTCAATTCAGAAAAACCCATCAAGAAAAAAGATTTAGCTAAAGCAATTAATACATCAGCTAGCTATATAACACAATTGTATAGAGGCGATAAATTAATCAATCTACTTACATTGGCTAAAATTCAAGAAGCCTACAATTTAACTTTTGAAATAAAGGCAAAACTCAATTCAGAAAATTACAACGAAGAAATAGAACATACTCGAAGCAAATTCATCTCAAGAGATAATTGGATTGATGAAAATGGATGTTGGATACACATAAGCACCAATCCTGATTACAAAAGCGGAAAAACTGGATCGATTAGCCCAAAAGCAACAATTAAAGTCGCCTAAAAAACATGAAACCGAAACTTTCACCTCTTAAACTCCTAGATTTTGCAATCATAAATTGCAATTTTAAGTTTCTAGCACCTGAGGATAAGATTGATATTAGAAGCACATTTGAATCGTATGTAATTGATATCGACTTTGCAATTATTTCCGAATCAAATGGCACCAGGGTTTTTATCAAAACTTCTATTAATCAAATCGAAAACATGTTGCCTGGCTATTCAATTTTTGCAGAAGGAGTAGCCGTATTTGATATTGCTAAAACAGATAGTTTATCAGAAGAAAACAAAAAATCACTTCTGCAATTTTCATCTGTATCAATTGCATTAAGTAGCTTGAGGGGATTTATAACATCATTAACTGCGAATGCTCCTTTTGGCAAGTATACTTTACCTTCGATAGATGTAAATGATTTATTCAATCAAAAATCAAAAACTAGATTAAAACAATCTTCAAAAAAAAGTAGAAAATAGAAAAATCTAGTGCTAATTTTTGATTTAAATATCCATCACCCCACCTGCACTGAATCTTCCAGTTGAAGATGCTTTACCCTTCTCTACTTGAATTATCACATCGACTTCGTGAGCATGCTCGTTCACACCTTTGAAGTTGCCTTCTTTGGTAAGCAATGCCCTGAACTTGAAAAACCTGCTATTGATTGCCTTATAAACAAATACGGCTGGTCCCTCGAAAAGCCTTTTTATTAGGAAGCCTAAGAAGTAAAAAGCCCTGCATCTCTGCAAGGCTTTAATCATTCTTTTATTCCTGTAAGGAACAAATATAACCGCTTTAAGAAAGGAATTTGATAAAATATCAAAGGTAACCCAATCAAGACTATTACCGCTATAATATGAGGTAATAGTGTACTATAAGGTATAAATCGTAACGACCTAAAAAAAACTACTACCATTACAAAAACTCCTATACCATTGAATAACATTCTTGCTCTCATTCCCTTTGATGGAAAGAATAAAAATATCAGATTGAGCAACAATACTACCCCTGCAAACAAATAAAGATAGCTTTCCCAAAAAATCCCACGCTGCAAACTACTTTCCCATTGATGAAAAATAGAAACTACAATCACCGACAACCGAAACAGTAAATAAAACACTGCTACAGTTATTACTGTATTAAACAATAAATTCACTACTATCTTCTTACTCAGGGATTGTGGCATCTTTCTTAAATGAATTTGGTACGGTATTGCCTGCTTGCCTTTGCTGATGTCCAAGTAAAAGGAAATAAGTGTCAAGCCTATCATCAACTCCTTCTGCTTGTAAAAAATCACCTTGCTCCCTTGATGTTTGAAATGTTTGCCCATGTTCTTGTGCCATATAACCAAATACAAAATTGCCTAACAAATCACTTCTTATTAGTTGTTGTTTTCCATCCGAACCAGTATATACTGTTAATTGAAAACCATCAAGCAATTTTCCTTTCGCTTTTATATCTCCTTGTTCTCCATGATTGAAATTATTATAAATGGAAGGCGTCCACCAACCAAACAAACTATAGCTTGTCGATTTATGCAATACAGTTCTGATACTATTTATTGTTGTTGCAAATTGTTTTGCTGATACTCCCTTAGCTTTCCCGTCTTTTACCAAATTGGGATTTAAGTAAGTCATCTTTGCATAATTTTTTTCTTTTTCAGCATACCATTGAACGCCAGTCTTTTTAAACTGGTCATAAGACTGGTTTAACAAATCCTTTTTCCCATCATCTAATTTAAACATTGTGTATGCACTTCCATCTTTATTTTTGGTATTGGAATTAACGATAATTGTATCCCCTAATGGGTCTTTATACCAAATTGGATTATTTGCAAATGCTGCGTAATTACTTATAGATGGATTCGGTTTCGGGTCTTGATTCCAGCGTCTTCCTAAACGTGTATCATATTCCCAGAATTGGGCTGTGAAATGATTACCTGTCCCACTTATTTCGTCGGTTTTTTCTTGGGTGTTAAACCCGAACCTATACTCACTGCTTGAGTAGCTTCGTCCTTGTATAGGCGCCCCGAAGGGATAATAATCGGAGATGGAGGTTATTTCTGGCTGGAAGTAGATAGTCCCGCTAGAGACGTTGTAAATGGGTTTGTCGGATATGGTTACCAGGATGTTTCCGAGGTGGTTTGCGAGTTCAAAAGATTTGAGACCCAGTGCCCTTCGCGATGTGCCAACCCCGCCCCAAGTAGGCGTATATACAGCACCCATATACAAAGTGTCCTTACGGTTATCTACACCAACGCGAGAAGATCCATAGATGCTATGCTCCTGGGCCACGTACATGAGTTGGCTGCTGGTGTTGGTATATTTAACGTAACGACACATTTCGTTTCCTTGTGCATCACGAAGATAGTAATAAGTGGAG
>JAURIP010000219.1 GCA_030832695.1 Sediminibacterium sp.
GGTTTCGGTAGTCGCATGTAATAAAATAGCTTGCTCCTCGCCTTATGAAAACTATTTAAAATTAAAATCACTAGCGCGCGAGTACAATGCCTCGTTTTTATTTGAAACCAATGTGGGCGCTAGCTTACCTATTATTGGCACATTGAATAATTTAATATTGAGTGGAGATTCCATTAATAAAATACAGGCCGTATTATCGGGCACATTGAATTTTGTTTTTAATCAATATAATGGCACAGTGCCATTTGCACAAGTAGTGCGCCAGGCACAAGTGGAAGGATATACAGAGCCTGATCCAAGAATGGATTTGGGTGGGACGGATGTAATGCGTAAAATAATGATCTTGGCAAGGGAAGCAGGAAATAAAATTGAAATGTCGGATATTGAGAATGAAGGATTTTTACCAGCAAGTTGTTTTGATGGATCGGTAGAAGATTTTTATAAGGAAATGGAAAAGCAGGAACCACATTTTAAAAAGATATATGATGCTGCGTCTGCCAAAAATTGCAAACTAAAATTTGTGGCTAATTTTGAAATCGATACGAATGGAAAAGGTATTGCCAAAGTTGGATTACAACATATAGAACCAAGTTCTGATTTTTATCATTTATATGGAAAGGATAATTTGGTGCTGTTTTATTCAGGACGTTATCCTGAATTGCCATTAGTGGTAAAGGGCGCGGGTGCAGGAGCAGATGTAACTGCATCGGGTGTGTTTGCAGATATTATTAGAGCAGCAAGAGTATAGTAATGATAGCTAATAATTACGTAAAGTAATTAGATGATCATGTTCAAATTAGAGAAATAATTTATTAATAAAGATGGTTCCAATTAATCAATGGATAAAAATAAAAGCCCCTGCCACCGTAGCAAATATGGTGTGTGGATTTGATATATTGGGCTTTGCCGTGAACGATCCCTATGATGAAATGGAAATGCGAATTGTAAACCGTGCAGTAGGACAAGCCGCTATTACAATTATAAATATTGACGATTATAATTTACCCACTGATCCCGAATTGAATGTTGCAGGCGCTGCATTATTAGCGATGATTGAAGAATACACTGCACATAGTAGCAGTGATAAAACCTTAGTTGATTTTTCTACGATAGGCTTTGAGGTAAAAATAAATAAACTAATTAAACCAGGAAGTGGCGTGGGTTCGAGCGCAGCAAGTTCAGCTGGCGCCGTTGTCGGGGCTAATTATTTATTAGGTAAAATATTTTCCAAGGATGATTTAGTGCGTTTTGCCATGAATGGAGAAAAAGTGGCATCCGGTGTAAAGCATGCGGACAATATTGCTCCATGTATTTTTGGAGGAGTTACATTAGTGCGCTCTATCTTCCCATTAGAAATAGTTGCATTACCCTCCCCTGAATTATTTGTGACCATTGTGCATCCACAAATTGAAGTACGGACAGCTGATGCACGAAGTATATTAAGACAAAAGGTTTTATTAAAAGATGCCATAAAGCAATGGGGTAATATTGCTGGATTAGTCGCTGGATTAATGAAATCAGATTATGATTTAATTGGAAGATCATTGGAGGATGTGATTATTGAACCCGTGCGATCCATATTAATCCCCGGTTTTGATGCATTAAAATTATCTTGTAAACAAGCAGGGGCTTTAGGTGGGGGTATATCAGGTTCAGGTCCTTCCATATTTATGCTAAGCAAGACAGTAGAAATTGCAAAAGCAGTTGAAAAGGAAATGCATGAATTGTATGCGGGAATGAATTTACCACATCACACTTATGTAACCACCATTAATCAAAAAGGGGTGGAGATTGTATCTGATTTTATTTAATGCCGGGACTTAAAACTTATTGAATTCTATATATGTTTATTGATTTTTTTAGATTTTAATTATAACTAAATGAGGGCTTGCTAGAACTCAATGTTAGTAAGGATCATATAGTCTAACATTTTACTTTAAATTAAAAAAGAAAAAAATAACATTTTAAATTCTAAATATCATAAATTAATATAAACTTAAAATATAAAGTTTAGAAACAATGCAGTATTACAGTTTACAAAAACAATCACCTAATGTTGATTTCAGAATTGCGGCCATCACTGGTCAGGCGCCTGATAAGGGATTGTATTTTCCTTCTGAGATACCTAAATTTACTGCAGCGCAAATTGAAAATTTTAAAACATTAGATAAAGCAAGCTTGGCTTTTGAAGTAATGCGCCCTTATGTAGGTGAAACAATCGATGATGCTACTTTAAAAAATATTTGTGCCGAAACCATCAATTTTGATTTTCCATTAGTTCCTATAACAGATACTATTTCTTCCCTTGAATTATTCCATGGTCCCACACTTGCATTTAAGGATGTGGGCGCGCGATTCATGAGTAGGTGCTTAGGATATTTTTCTAAACAAGAGCGCGCAGAAAATGCTACAGCGAATGATCACAAATCACAAGAAGATAAAACTCAAGGCGAAAAACCAAATACCGTATTAGTCGCAACTAGTGGAGATACTGGAGGGGCAGTGGCCAATGGGTTTTTAGGGGTGACAGGCGTGAATGTAATTATATTATATCCCAAAGGGAAAGTGAGTCCTATTCAGGAATTACAATTGACTACCTTGGGGCAAAACATTACCGCCTTGGAAGTAGATGGAAGCTTTGATGATTGTCAAGCAATCGTTAAAGAAGCATTTATGGACGGGGAATTAAATGAAGCCTATAATTTAACATCTGCCAATTCAATTAATGTTGCTCGATGGTTGCCGCAGCAATTATATTATTTTTTCGCATGGCAACAATGGGTCGCAAAATACCAGGATACCGAAGGCAACTATCCAGCGATGAATATCGTAGTGCCTAGTGGTAATTTTGGGAATATATGTGCAGGTATGATTGCAAAGGAAAGTGGCTTACCCTTGGGACATTTTGTTGCAGCATGTAACGCAAATGATGTTGTCACAAGATACATGGCTACTGAAAAATATGAAGTAAAGCCTTCTGTTGTGACTGTATCTAATGCCATGGATGTAGGCAATCCAAGTAATTTTGTTCGTATCCTAGAAATGATGCAAAATAATTTTACTACACTAAGTAACGCATTAACAAGTTATAGTATTACTGATACTGATACCAAGGCAACTATTGCGCGTGTATATAAAACGAATAACTATATTTTGGATCCGCACGGAGCTGTTGCATTTATTGCGGCTGAAAAGTTTTTAACAGCAACAGATGCGCGCACTGTTATTTTAGAAACAGCACATCCAGTGAAATTTCCTGAAGTGGTGGAAGAAGCAATAGGGCAAAGCTTATCCATCCCTGCTTCTGTTCAAAATTTGTTTGAAAGGGAAAAAGTATCTATTCCATTAGCCCCTAATTATACTGCGTTCAAAAGTTGGATGCTTAAGAAATAATTTTTCCCATTACACAAAAAAGCCTCCTCGAAAATCGAGAAGGCTGTATAAAAAAGGTAAGTGCTTATTATTTTCTGATGACTAATTTGTCATGTGTTCTGCGTACTTTTTTAGCATTCACTAAATAATCATTAGCCGCATCGCGGTAACCTAATGTTAAAGCCACTGCACTATGCAATCCTAATTCTTTTAATCCTAAAAC
>JAURIP010000333.1 GCA_030832695.1 Sediminibacterium sp.
CCAACATCAATAATCCCCTCATCGATTACTTGTTCCCAAAGATCAACTGGATAAAACCCCAAACCTACCGAACCAATGCTACCAATTGACTTTAAATATTGCAAGGTTTCAATCCCTTCTTTCAAAGCCCATTCAGTATGTTCCCGGTTATTATATTCAATGTCATGTAAATATATAATATCAAAATAATCAACGCCGATCCGAGATGCGCTTTCATCAATTGATCTCATGATTGCATCATAACTATAGTCGAATGTATCAACCCCATACCCACCTGGTGCTGTATTTTTGCCAACCTTTGTTGAAATAAAATAACTGCTTCGAGGAATATTGCGAAGTGCCTTCCCTAAAACTGTTTCAGCTTTAGTAGCTCCATATGCAGGGGCAACATCTATATAATTAATACCAACCTGAAGTGCGGTCTGCACTGCTTCAATAGCATGCATTTCATTGATGTCATGAAAAACACCGCCAAGTGATGATGCACCAAAACTTATATTAGACACCTCTAAACCCGTATTTCCCAACTTACTGTATCTCATAATTCAATTTGAACTTTCATAACGTTATCTTTTATTAATGCACATTCCATTGCTTGTGGAATATTATTAAAGCTGAAAGAATGTGTAACAATGCCATCTAAATTTATAATTCCCGCAGCCACCATTTTCATTGCTTCTTCAAATACGTTTGCAAATCGAAATGACCCAAATAATTTGAGCTCTTTGTTCATTATTAAATTACCAGGAATAGAAAAATTGCTAGGTAACGTGCCCACTAAAACTACTGAACCGCCTCTTCTTGTATTTTGAATTGCATCTGCCAAAGCATTAGGAGACCCCGATGCTTCAAAAACAACATCAAAATTATTTAAATGCGCCCAGACATTTACATCAATTGGATTTACTACATTACTAGCGCCACTTTTAAGTGAAAATGCGCGCGCAAAATCATTAACATCACTCACCGTTACATCAAATGCACCGAAAGCTTTTACAACACGTAAAATTAATTGCCCAATAGGTCCTCCGCCAGTTATAAGTATGGAGTTTCCAGCTATCTGTTTTACCTGCTTTACTGCATGCATTGCAACACATAAGGGCTCAAGTAAAGAAGCTTGTGCTAAACTTATGCCAATAGGTAAACGATAACAATTTGAACTTGGGGCAACTAAAAATTGACCCATTGATCCATCAATATGTGGCTCACAACTTGCTGATCCAAAATAGCGCATAGACAAACAGAGATTATAATGCCCGCTTTTGCAATGTTTACAAGTGCCACAAGGCATGGACGGATCTACAGCAACCTCATCACCAACTTTGAAATTTTTTACATTAGCTCCTAATTGATGAACCACGCCAGCAAACTCATGCCCTAGTGCAAATGGTTGTTTAGGAAAAAAATTACCACAATAACCATGTTGAAAGTAATGAATATCGGAACCGCAAATACCTGTGAACTTTGGCTTGATTAGTATTTCTTCCGGACCAGGCTCAGGAATCAACTTTTCTGATAACCGGATATCTTTTGAACCATATAATAAATAAGTTTGCATACTATTTTAATATTTGATTTTACTTTTTACTGCTTTGCTATTTCGGAAACATTTTCAAAAATACGTATAGAATAAACTTGGGCGCGCTCGATGCCATTCGAAGAAACACACTCAAGTGTTATAGATAATACATTATTTAGATTGCAATCGTGATAACAATTACGTTGAAAATTATTTAAAGATGCTGCAACAACTACCACTGATTTATCTAAAAGTTTTGCAATAATTCTATATTCTTTTATAATACTTGGAATTGTATTCACTGTATACCCCTGCCAACTTTGTCCAAAATGAAAGTAAAGTGATGAATCAAATATCAATTGAATACCTTTTATGTTACGTGGTGTATTCCAAGAAAGGCTAATCCATTCTGGCTGAGCAAATGATGTTTTTGCAGATACCCAAAGATTAGGAATATTGGTTGGGCGACTATGCGAATTTGTTACCATTTTTGGATCATAACTTGGCTGTAATGGGTATACACGACATGCAAAAGAGAAGCCAAGGAATCTGCTTAAGTTTAAAAATTTGTATGCAACATCATTCCATGTAGGTATTAGCACTTTTGCACCATCAGCATCATTTGCTTTTTTTTGCCCAATAGTCAATGACCGGAATGTCCAATTGGAATAAGGATTTGGGCGAATTACATCTTCCGGTGTTGGGTAATAGCGAAGCCGACCTGAAGGAGATTCAATAACGTGAACGGCTATTTTTGAATTTTTTTTCAAAATAAGAAAATGCCAGCCGGGTTGTTTTATTTCACATGAAATAGGTAAAGTAATCCACTGATTTTGACCAGGATTTAATTCA
>JAURIP010000262.1 GCA_030832695.1 Sediminibacterium sp.
ATCAAATACAGTGGCAAATTCATACACTATGTTTTGGATTTGCAAAAATACACAAAGGATAGCTCATAAAACGAAAAACTCCCCATAAATGGGGAGTAATTTTCAATTATTTTTTAACATTGGTGCAGTTCTAAATCCAACGGTTATCCTTTTTTAATTTGCGTCGTATCGGTGGCCGCTTTTTGGTTACCACCAGATTGCATTTTTTTAATGATTTCCCAGTTTTTAGTCAAGGATTCTTTGATTTTTGTTGTTTGTACGTCAGCTGGTAGTATCTCTAACACCTTATCGCACATCGCAATAGCTTGCTCGAAGTTTTTAGTTTCATTATAATAACCCATCAAAGCGTAGTAATTGTTTATCAATGTTTGCTTGTTTTTAGCAGGATCCTTCAACAAGATTGGATTTTGTAAGTTTACCGCTTCAAAGATCAATCCAAGGTTATTGGCTGTATCTAGCAATCTAGCAGCCTTTACATTGAATGAATACCCATTTGGCTTTTCAGGGAAAGCAGCAATATATTCTTTCGAAATACTAGATGCAATTGCCCCATCTTTTGCATTCAACGCAATACTTGCAGTTTTATAATAATATGCCTCATCTTTCACACCTCTAAGGGTTGAATAATTCGCATACCATTTTAATTCATCAGAATACATATTAGCTTTTTCTAACATTTCATATCCTAACTTATAATATTTAAGCTTATTTACCCTAGCTGTATCAGCTGCAATTGCCTTTTCTAGTAAAGCAGCTAAAGCGACTTGGTTGCCACTAAAACGAGATATAATCCTAACCGCTAATTCGTAATCACTAGTAACTATCTTATCAGCAGTACTTTTACTCATGAAATTTTCAATATATGTTTTTGCTTGCACTGAGTCACCTTTACGATCATAGTTATAAGCTAATAACACCCCTAATCTAGGTAAAGCAGCAATTCCAATAGAGGCTTCTAAAGCTTTTGCTTTTTCTAATGATGCATCATATTGTCCGGCACGGAAAAGATAATCTGCATTAAAAATGTCTAAGGAGGGATCCTTATCCGCATATTTTAAAAACAAATCCAAATTCACTTTTGCAGTCTCTGTTGCTGACTGTGTATTTAGATCTGCATAATAGGAATATAAAGCGAAATAAACCGGAGGAAAAGTTGGGTCTGCAGCAATCGCTTTGCTATAATATTCATCAAATGACTCCTTGTTACTTTGCGTTTGATACACTCTTCCAGTTCTGTAATAAGGAAAAGCATTTTTTGGATCGCGTGATATTGCCTCTTGAAATGCAGTCACCGCTTCTCCGCCATTTTCACCGCCCGATTTCAAGTAGTTAATACCTAAATTAATAAATAGATTAGGATTTACAACTGATTCATATGCAGAAATTGTTTCCTTTAATTTATCAATCGCATATCTGTGATCGCCAATATTACTAGGGATCTCAGCGTGTATATAACCAATAGCATTAACAATATCTTGATTAGGTTTTCCCTTAAATTTGCCCTTAGTAAGCAAAGTGGACGTCAATGCAACTTCTAAATTTTGCTTTACTGCATTTACATCAGTTCCTTCTAATAATTGTACGTGTGACATACCCACTAATAACCAAGGATCATTTCCCGCCACTTGCAACGCTTGTTGAAAAATTGCTTTCGCTTTTTTAATAGTCGTATCACTTGGCATACCAGAACCTTGCTCCGCTAAAACCGCTTCCCCATACCAAAAAATATTTTCCGTATTGGTAGGATTTTTATCTAAGGCTTCTTTAAAGAACGCCAAGGCGGATTTATTTTTTTCATAATTCAACAACTTCACCCCCTCCGCTAACGGAGAAACCGGAACTACTTGCGCATGTACACTTGACAATGCTAAAACCACACTAACGGATAATAAAACCAATTTTTTCATCACTTTACTTTTTAAAAATTCTGGATCCTTAAATTTAATTCAAATTATAAATTCGGAAGGTGAAAATATCAAATTTTACCTGAAATTCAACCTAAATTAATGGATAATTGTACTACAAAATGTTAGTTTTTATAAGCGGTACTAATTCAATAGCCCATTTCGTTTTTTAAAACCCATTTTCGCAGGCACCAAAAAGGCCCTTTTAAATATGAGCTGCCCACGTTCTAGGCTTAAAAAATTTAAAAAACCCGACCCTAACCCAGGTGCATTTTCCTTTAAAATATAATAAATTGGTAATGATAATGAATATTGCCCGCGACCAATGGTTGCTTGAGAGGGTTGAGCATAAGTCCCCTTTTCCTCGCACAAACTACATTCAACCATTGCGGTTTTTACTTGCTTTTGATTTTCAACCTGTTTTGGATCGTATTTATCCCCTACCCAATTCAATCCCAAAAATCCAATGGCATTCGGATGATTTTTAATATAGGTGATTACATCAGCAGATCCATTGGCCCCATGTACATTTTTGCCAAAAGCAGTTTGCTTTAATAAACTGTCTTTTAAAAAACGATTTATTCCGGTTAAATTATTGCCATCCATGACCACTTCTTGTGGATCAACCCCCTTTAATTTATCCCCTAATTGCTTTAATGTAAATAGGGTATCCTTGGCTGATTTATGTACCAATACTGCGATCGCATTATAAGCCAAAATACCAAAAGTAGGCGCATAGCCTAATTGGTTTTTAAACCCTGTTTGTTCTGATTTTTCCAAGCCCCTTGTAATGATAATCATTCGCGTACTATCATTTGTAAAGTCCTTTAAACACTCAATTTCCGACTTATAGTACACATTAATTTTCGCCTTTGGATAACTTGAATTAAACACTTTTAATTGTTCTTCAATAATGGGTTTAAAGCTTTCCTCCACTGAAATATTAATTTCCCCTTCACTGGTGGTTTCAATGGGTGCATTGGTTGTCGAACTGTTACATGCGACGAGCAAAAAGAAGCCCCCAAAAAGTATAAATAATTTAAGCATATTTGAAAATAATAAATTTGAAAAAATAGGCAAGTTAGTATTCCTTTTTAAAGCCTCTGTACAACCTAAATCCACCATACAATAAACACATACCCCCGAAAATGGTCCGAAACTC
>JAURIP010000099.1 GCA_030832695.1 Sediminibacterium sp.
AAACAGCCAATACGGTTGTATTTTTACGTTTCGCAAAATAATTACCTGCTAATTTACCTCTGATATCGGCTAGGATAGCTCCCAATTTAATTGATGCCATTTTTTGAAATTTTTGATTTAAACAAATGTACAAAAAAAAAGTGCGATATGATATCGCACACACCGCACTTTTTTTGCCAAAATAAACCACACAAAAAACCACTTCTCGAGCGCCACCCTATCGTCCATGTTGCTCCCCAGCATTGCACTTTGTTTTCAGGGGCAGGGCAAATATGAGGTATTTATTTTAATTGACAAAATGAATGTTATGAACATCTGTGTGTTGGGTTTTTTTCATGAGCTCTCAAAGTGTTTGAAGTTGCGGACAAAATATTACCTTGAGATTAAGTACCATAAAAAAAACCATGACCGGAGAGATCATGGTTTTTAAACGCAGAGGCCAATCAAAATCAAGCCGCAACAATATCAGAAGAACTGGTATACTGTCCGCTAACACCTGTGTTTTTATCAACGAATTTCAAACGAATAAAAACTTTTTTACCTGCTACCATAGCACCAAATTTAGCTACGTACATAGCCCCTAATGCTTGAGGAGATGATGCATTACCTGCAAAAGTACCGATTTGACGGAATTCAGATTTCACAAATGATTTACCAGGGGATAAACATGGAGTTGCTTCCACGATTACCGTTTGATCTGCGCTACCTCCTATTGCTGTGAAAGTTGCGGCGATGGTACCAGCACCAGCAGCGGCGTTAATAGAAAGGGTATCTAAGTAACCAACCCCAACCGCTAACGGTGGTGTGCTAATTGGAGCTTCTCCAATAGCAGCCAAGTTAAGATTTAACTTATTGTATAAGTTTATCCCGCTAGGAGTTTTTATATCACCAAAAATATCAGTTGAACTGAAGTTACTAACTGCTGAATTCCAGGAATTACGCTGCCCTTCAGTTAAGCCACGCCAAGCCTGAGATAAATTTGTTAATGATGCACGGACAAGCCCTTGCGCTAATGTTTGAGGGTTAACCGGTGTTACTTTCGTGCGTAAGTACGCACCACCACGATTTTTTGAAAAAACTGAACCGTTTAATTTGCCACGCATCTCAGATACGAGTGCAGATAATTTAATTTTTGCCATTTTAAAAAGTTTTTAAGAGTAAATAATACACGAATTTAACATAATAAAAATTATTGTGCAAATGCACTAAGGAAACTTAGATGTTACAATCCAGATATCTACTGCGCCAGATTTAGTATTGTTTATTTTAATGCCAACGGGTAAAAGCAAGCGAAGAACTAATGTGGACGGTGTGGTGTAATTGTTCCACGAAAATGAAGAAGTAGGGCCACTAACTCGCAAATGTGGAGACACTGATTCTAGTGTCCCGTTTTGTTCTGAGGGTGCAATACTGGCATTATAACGAGACAAGTATGACGTGGTGCTTGGATTAACAGGGACATTGTTACCAGCGAATAAATAAAGCCAATGAGATGAGGCAGAGGGTGTGAAAAATAGTTGATTTGAGCGCCAGCCTACAAATAACACTTGAGTAGCTTTAGGAAGTGTTTTAATAACAATATCTTTAAAATTAGTAGTAGAAGGTTGAAAATCCGAGTAAAAAACACGGAACTTATAAGTGAAGAGTGAAGGAAATTGCCCCGTTAATTCTTGCATATTTTTCTGGCAATAATAAAACCTTTTTTTTTAATTGCCAAAAACCGAAAATTTAACTACACCGGTAATACACCATTATAACGAAATCACATATCGAAAAAAAACATTGTTTCGTCTAATTCTGTTTTTTTTACAGTCCGACCCCCACACCGGAGCAATATGGGCAGGGTTTTTTTCAAACCCTGTGCATGTTGCGAGGTGGAAAAGCGACGAAGGAGCGACAAACAGAATGTTAATTTGTTAACGGCTGAATGCTTCTACATTGCTTCGGCTGGTGCTATGGCTGGCGGGCGCAAGGTGGGAGGAATTCCGCAGGGGTGGAACCCCTGCCCGACCCCTGTGCGAATATGCCGCCACCCACGACCGGTAGGGAGATTGGGAGGCGTGCATTGAGCACACGAGGGAAACCGCTAAAAAACAGTGAAGCGCAGCGGAACGAAATAAAATCAAATTCCCGAAGCCGCAGCGACCACAGGCACCAGCCCAATAAATATGTGCGAGAGTTGAAATTTTGCAACCTTAAAAAATGAAGTGAAGCGCAGCGGAACGAAATAAAAAAAGGTGCAAAATGAAACGAACGGCTGCCGAACACACAACAACGCCCCGAACGGGGAATAAGTTGTTGTTGTGTGTGAGGTAGGCAACTTAAATGACAACGAATGTTTTTCAACTAAAAAAAAATACCTGCCCTCGATTAGAAGAGCAGGCATTTAGCGCAGCGACAATGACTGAACTTGCCAGCTTTATTCTTTCTTTTGATAATAGTATAAAGTCTCTAATAAATAAACTTTCACTTTTGTTTCAAACGATTTTACGTTTATCCCGAATTGATAAAATAACTCTAAACTAGCCGCATAATTACAACCTGTATCACACATCACCATAGCATGACCTAACTCATGAAAAAATAATAAATCACATTCAATTACTTTTGCTGATGCTACAGTCTTATCCTTAAACACAACGTCAACGATGTCGCCTTTTTTCAAATTAAAATCATGTTTACGAATAGAAGTAAAATATTTGCCATATAGTTTATTATTCCAATTTTCCTCAAATCTAAGTGACAAAACTTTAAAGTTATTAGGTTCATTTGTTTTTTCCATAATTTTAATTTGAATAGTTTTTAATAAGGTGTAAAGTATAATCGTTTAATCTTTTAGTCCTTTTTTCAATACTCTTGATCCTGCCATTTAATAAAATTTCCCTGTATCTAATTTTAATTTTTGCTAATGTTGTTTGATATTTTACGTTGACACTATTCATAATTTTTATTTATTTTTTATTATTATTATTATTATCAATTATCTATATTTTTTTTTGCTGTTGGGTTGCACCGCTTAAGCGTGCGCAGCACCGAACGAAGTGAGTACATTTTTACGTAGTAAAAATTTGTGCGTTTACGCATCAACCGCAACGAGTGACGTAAGGAACGAGGCGCAAGCCCCGCAAGGGGCGGAGCCCAATGAGCGTGAGCGAAGCCCGGAGGGCACCCCATAGAGCGTGAGCGAAGCCCGAAGGGCGTGTGATGTATATCATTTTTTGTTTGGATAAATTATACCTCTCATTTTTCTTTTCAAAATATTCAAAGGCTGTTCTTCTTTTAAATGACATTTTTGACATAGTGTTATTAAATTATCGTTCGAGTTATCACATTTATTATCGTTTTTATGATGCACCTGCAAAATTATTCTAACTACTTTAATGTTCATCCTAGATGCGAAAATTATCATATGATCATCACACTCAATAAATTTACCTGAGCTATCATAATAACCTCTAGCCCTATGTTTTACTTTGCATCGACTACATTTGTAATTATCCCTTTTTAAAATCATAGGTCTTATTGTATCTGCCCAATTTGCTGTATAAAGTTGTTTTTTCATTTGTATTTTTCATTAATTATTAAACAATATTTTTTTTCTTTTTTTACATAAACATATAGTAGGACTTTTTTTATTTATTTATTTATCTAATTATAATTAACATTCTATATTTTTTTTTGCTGTTGGGTTGCACCGCTTTAGCGTGCGCAGCACCGAACGAAGTGAGTACATTTTTACGTAGTAAAAATTTGTGCGTTTACGCATCAACCGCAACGAGTGACGTAAGGAACGAGGCGCAAGCCCCGCAAGGGGCGGAGCCCAATGAGCGTTAGCGAAGCCCGGAGGGCACCCCATAGAGCGTGAGCGAAGCCCGAAGGGCGTGTGATGTATATCATTTTTTGACTTATTATCATCTTGTTATTAACAGCTTATCAACTGATTTTCATCTTTTAAACAACTCAAACCATTCCTAATATAAAACCGATGTTTATCGTATGCTTCCCGAATTTTGCCGTGTATAATAGAGTGCCATTGCTCCGCTTTAATAAAAAACAGTTCCGCACTTCTAAACACTTTACCAGTAATACTATCCTGTGAAATAATCTCTTTATAATCAATATTTGGATTCATTAAAGGTTTCAAAACCTCATGACATTCATCTCTATTAATACCTAACATACATTTATTTTTATCTGATAATTCGTGAGAGCATCCCCAAATACGACCGTTAACAACATCTGTGTTTTGCTCGTTTTTACTCATGTATTTAGCCAAATAAGCCCCTAAATTTTTTACTTTCCAAACTGCGTGAACATCAATTGAATTTGGATTATCATGTTTGTACTTTGCAATAAAATCATTTAAGTAATTATTGTTTTTCAATAATCTGTTCCATGTGCTGCGAATAACATGATGAGAGATAAAGCTATCGGTTGTTATATGAACGTGCAATTTGCCATTATTTTGGAATTCTATTTTCCAAACATAATTGTTAAGCCCGTGATACTTTTTCATATACATAAAAAACGGGTGCATTAGTTTAGTTTTAAATGCGTGTTCTTTTATCTTTTCTGAAGTATCAGGCAGTGTGAGCGTGATGAGATTTACTTTAAAATTATAATTTTTCTTTGTTGCTGCATTGTAAACCTTTTTCTCTTTTGCTGATGCTACAAGCCAATTTATGGCTGATTTAATTCTTTTAATTGCCTTGTCTGACAATTTAGAGTTGTGTTTATTCATTTTTAAATTACGTTGATTCTCTATCCTAGCGGATGAAAAGTAATTTTTTGGTGTGTCGAACTCTGGAACCGACACAATCATGTTAGGTTTAATATAAAGAATCTGTCCGATGTATTCAGCCATTATTGTGGGTTTAAATTGTGGGCGTTATGACAAGCCAATATTAAACCTAAATTTTGAAAAATGAAGCATGACAAAGTTATATGACATGATGACATGCTGTTTATTTCCATTTTAACGGCACTTTATTAAATCAGGTATAGAATAACATTAAAATCAAAATAAAGCTATTGTAATGAAAGGAAATTAACTTTATTACATGTTTGCGGACTTGGGTTGAACCCCATATGAAAATATTTTATTAACATGACAAAGTTTAAACCATAAAAAAACCCCCAAAGGGGGGGCTTTTAATGGTTTGGATTGTTGCCTAAATCTTCAAAAATAGATTCTCGACCCTCGCGAATATCTCGCTTTAATTTACGTTTATCTCTGCGTTTTTCAATCGCTCTGATAACTAAACCCACTAATGTGGTAATTGCGACAATAAGCCCGCTAGCGGCGTTTATTTCGCTTTCTGTTGGTATTTGTTCCATATGAGTATAAATATAGCCATTTTTTAAACTAGACCTGCGTCTGCTTTAGTTAATTTACTACCCTCTTGGGCTCCTGACTGGGTGTCGATTAATTCTAATTTAAAAAAAACCATGTTAGACGTTGGATTTGTACCGTAAAGCGATTGGTAATCCGAGGTTAACATTTTTGGCATTGTGGTGCCTGACCCAAGAACCGCCAACACCTTTAAACCGCCCTTTGGTACCTGAACACCTGTTGAGTTTGGAAAAGAAGCCGATACGACAACTGCTTTGCCTACTGGGATGCCTGAATCCCATTCGAAAACAATATCATTATCACCATTAATTTTAATACTTGCTCCGTCAATATTTGCGGGTGGCAAAGGTTCCGCATAATCTGTCAATTGAGATAGACCGATTTTTAAACGGTTTAAATTACGCTGTGAAAATAATTGATACCCTGATGGTGAATAAGCAATCGAAACTTTAGTATACCAGGTAAGCAATGCAGCCGCATTGGTCCAAACTAATTGCTGAGCTGCCGTTAAGGCTGACCATCCACGAGAAACAGATGTTAAATTATTACGAGACTGTTGCAAAGCTACACGCCCTGCATCTGCTTTGGTTAATTTTGAACCGCAAACAGCCAATACGGTTGTATTTTTACGTTTCGCAAAATAATTACCTGCTAATTTACCTCTGATATCGGCTAGGATAGCTCCCAATTTAATTGATGCCATTTTTTGAAATTTTTGATTTAAACAAATGTACAAAAAAAAAG
>JAURIP010000176.1 GCA_030832695.1 Sediminibacterium sp.
CAAGATACTTTTGGTGAGAGTGGCACACCGAATCAATTATTAGCGAAGTATGGTTTGGATACACCGAATATTGTTGCAGCAGCTAAAAAAGTATTAGGACGTAAGAAATAATTAAAAAATAAATTACAGCCCAAACAAAAAGATCCTTCGAGTAATCGAAGGATCTTTTTGTTTAAAACCTATGAGGTTCAAATAATGATCCGTTAGATTTAATGAAACTCATTTTTTTACTAAGGCGCCAATCGTACTTTAGTCCATTGACCATCCGATGCTAAATTATATTTAATACGATCATGTAAGCGTGAGCTACGCCCTTGCCAAAATTCAATATTTGTAGGGTGTACAATATACCCGCCCCAATTTGAAGGCAGTGGTACATTTCCTTCTTTGTACTTTTCCAAATTAGTGGCAACTAATTGTTCAAGATATTCGCGATTCGGAATTACTTTACTTTGTGGAGATGAAATAGCGCCTACCTGACTACCGAGTGGACGAGAATGAAAATATTCATCGCTTTCTTCGGTGCTGATTTTTTTTATAGTGCCTGTTATGCGAATTTGTCTTTCTAATTCCTTCCAAAAAAAGTTCATCGCAACAATTGGATTTGCATCTATCTCCTGCCCTTTTGCACTGTCATAATTGGTAAAAAATACAAAGCCTCCTGTAGTATAGCCTTTTAATAAAACTACGCGCGACGAAGGAGCGCGTTGGGCATCAACGGTGGAAAGTACAAATGCGTTTACCTCGTCAATATTACTTGCAGTGGCTTCCTCCCACCAATGTTCAAATTGATCCATGGGATGCGCCGCGGTAGCGGCTTCATCTAAGGAAGCAAGTTGGTAATCGCGGCGTAGAGAAGCTATATCTTTTTGCATAAAAAATTATTTCGTAGCGTATAAAATATTTATAACCGACAGTAGGAAAAACATGCCAACAAGTTGGTGCAATTGCGCCAACCATTCAAAACCACCCCACACACCAGGTACAATGTTTGCACTTGCTACTACCGTAAAAATACCTAAAACAATTTGCAGTAACACCAATATCGCTGGTAGTATTCTAGCGCGTACCCAAAAATTATTTCCTTGTAATTTTAATAAGCTTGCAGTCCAGAAAATAACAATTAATAATAATAAGTAAGCAAGCCCCCTATGTATAAAATGAACCCAAATTGTATTATTAATTGCATTGAGTAAAAAATCATCCTTGCTAAATAGCCCTGAAGGCAGCCATTGTCCATTGATGGTAGGCCAAGTTGCAGCAACATTGGCAGCTTTATGTCCCGCCATCAATGCCCCATATATTAATTGAAAAAATAAAATCAATAATAAAATCCATGCAAATGTTCGGATGCCTCTGATTTTATCAGTGGCATCCTGATTACCACTATTTCTTCGAATCGGTGTTACAGTGAGTGATAAGGCAAACCAATAGGTATATGCTAGTAACCCTAATGCAAAAACAAAATGGAGGGCCAGTCTGGTTGGTTTTACATAAACCGCATCACCTTCCAATCCACTTGCTACCATGATCCAACCAATAGCACCTTGTAAAGCACCTAATAAAAATAAAATCAACAAAGGTTTAATCATCCTTGGTTGAAAATACTTTTTAGCTAAAAAATAAATAAAACCAAAAGCAAAAACTAATCCAATAGTACGTGCCCATAAACGATGAAACCACTCCCAAAAAAAGATGAATTTAAAATTGGCAATGGTAAAGTCAAAATTGAGTAATTGAAACTGAGGGGTTGTTTTATACTTCGCAAATAATTCCTGCCAAGTAGTTTCACTCATTGGAGGAAGTGTCCCTGTAACTACATCCCACTCCGTGATAGAAAGGCCACTACCCGTTAAACGCGTAATTCCCCCCAAGGCAACTTGAATCACTGTCATGAAAACACCTAACATTAGCCAATTAGCTACTTTTTTTGATTTATGATCGTTAAAATCCATGCCTTACATTTATAGGTCAAAGGTACAAAGTAATCAAACAAGGCAATGAGATTGATTTTGGTTTGTCCCCAATATGTTTCAATTTTACAACAATATTTAGCTACCAAAATGAACAGAAAAAATAATTACAGATATTAGGGTCCATCTAGACATATACATAGTGATAACATAAGTACCTCTTCATTAAACAAAGAATATTAAACCTTGCCTAAACTAATCAATCAATACCAAGACCAATTATTGGAGGCCGGCTGCGACGAAGCCGGCAGGGGTTGTTATGCCGGGCCGGTATTTGCGGCGGCGGTGGTGCTTCCTAAAAACTTTTATCACCCACTGTTAAATGACAGTAAACAACTTACCGAAGCACAAAGGGAACTATTAGCCCCCATAATAAAAGCATCCGCCATTACATGGGCGATTGCAAAGCAATCCGCCGCCGAAATTGACGCTTCCAATATATTAAAAGCAGCCATCAAATGCATGCACCTTTCCTTGGACCAATTAAAACCAAAACCAAAGTTTATTGCAGTAGATGGAAATCGGTTTTATGCATATAAAAAAATTCCGCATCAAACCATAATTAAGGGCGATGGCATCTATGCGAACATTGCTGCGGCCAGTATACTGGCCAAAACTGCGCGGGATGAATGGATGAAAAAACTACATAAAAAATATCCGCAGTATGGCTGGGATAAAAATAAAGGATATGGTACCGCTTCGCACCGCGCAGCCATCGCCGAACATGGCTTATGCCATGAGCACCGAAAGAGCTTTAAAATATTGCCAACACAACTTGACTTGTTGTAAAATATAGGTTGTTAAAATTCCCAAATCCCAGCGCCTTGTCTTAAAATAATATATTCATCGGTGGTACAATCTATTACGGTGGAAGGAATAACGCCTCCGATGCCGCCATCCACGACAATATCAACTTGTTTGCCCCAATTTTCTTGAATAATTTCAGGATCGGTATAATCTTCAATGTTTTCACCCGGGAAGGATGCGGATAGTATAGGATGACCCAATGTTTCAATAATGGCTAATGCAATTTTATTATCAGGGATGCGAAGTCCAATTGTTTTTTTCTTGTTTTGTAAAATTTTAGGCACTTCCTTACTCGCCGGCAACACAAAAGTAAATGGCCCAGGTAAGGTACTTTTTAAAATTCTGAACAAAGAATTATTAATACTCTTCGCATAATTACTCAAATGACTTAGGTCTGAGCAAATAAAACTTAACTGCGCTTTTTCTGGATTTACTTTTTTGATCGCACAAATTTTCGCAACTGCTTCTGGATGAAAAATATCGCAACCCAGCCCATAGATCGTATCAGTGGGATATGCAATAATACCGCCGCTTTCCAAGCAGTCTTTAATAATAGCAAGCTGTCTAGGCTGCGGATTTGTAGGATGAATACTAATTAGCATAATTTCTGTTGTGCAAAACTACTCCTTTTTACTCCAATAGGTTTGTTTTAGTTTTCAAATAAATAATAGCCATGTTTAGTATCATTTATTTGGAACAAAAATTAGTTACGCGTGATTCCTTGAAACTAAGTATTGAAAAACAAGACGAATGTAAAGTGTTGTTTAGCACTGGATCCATTATCGATTTTTGTGATTACATCAAAAATGAAAAACAAGTTCCCGATTTGTGTATCATCGCTGATAGTTATAATTATTTTGAAATTGTAGAAGTAATCAAATGTATTAAAACAAGAAGCAATCATCCATTTATTATGTTAAAATCGGACAGTAAATTTATGCGCGCCATATGTTACTTAATGAAGCACGGATTACATGGTATTTTTTTTACGGACGAAGCGCTCATTGATTTAAAATATACCGTTCGCAACCGGACTCGCTTTAATTTATCTTCCGACAAATCAAAATTAATCACCAGCAATATGCTCGGTGAAATAAGTATTAAGGAGCTTAATTATAATCGAACCCCACTCACACAAAATGAAATTATATTTATTCAACAATGTGCCAAGGATTTAAATTATGATGAGATAGCCAAAGCGCTACAAAAAAGTATAAACACCATTTATGGCTATCGCGACAGGGTATTTAAAAAGCTACATGTAAAACAGCGCACTGCCATGGTGATGAAAGCCTTAAAACAAAATCACATTGATCTGTAAATAAACAACGGAAGTATAATAATTGGTTAAATAAGAATGAAGTGAATATAAATACAGAAAGTATATGCCAAAAAAAAATGAGCCCATTGGACTCATTTTAAATGATGTTTTAGTTGGTAAAACGTTGAGGCTATTTAATTTCCCAAGTTTCTTTACCGCGAATCAACTTATCTAAATCACCAGGACCTTTGCTAGTCATTGCTTCTTCAATTTGCAATGCCATCATATCCTCATAACAAGGACGGTCATTGGTATAGAAAATACCAA